>NZ_AKIX01000076.1:0-1331 GCF_000282075.1 Brevibacillus sp. BC25 | reverse complement strand
CGGAATAAATGCACTGCTCCCTGTCAAGTAGACAGTATGTAGAGAGCAACTCTAAGCGACCTGAGTCCGATATTCATATGGACTTAGGTTGTTTAATTTTTGTTGAAAGCGTTCATGATTATAAAAATGGATGTATTCCTTTACAGCAAGCCTTACTTCTCTGGCTGTCCGGAAAGAATAGCGTGAAAAGCATTCTGATTTGAAGTGACTGAAGAAGTTCTCCATACTTGCATTGTCCCAACAGTTCCCTTTTCGAGACATACTGGGTATGATTTTGTATTTCGTAAGAAGAAGATTATATTGACGGGATGTGTATTGAAACCCCTGGTCGCTATGTAGGAGGATTCCTTTCACGTCTCGTTTCTTTTTCGCTTGGTTGAGTGTATCGATTACTAATTTGATATCATTATTTCGACTGATCTGGTACGCAATAATTTCGTGATTATATAAGTCTTTTATTACAGACAAATACAGCCTTTGTCCGTTAAAAATAAGATAGGTAATGTCCGTCACCCATTTCTCATTTGGATGGGAAGCTTGGAATGCTCTGTTTAGCAGGTTTCCTGAGACAACGTACGCTTCCTTTTTACCATAATAAGGCCTTTTCTTACGAATAACGGCTTGCAGTTGCATTTCGTTCATGCAACGTTGGATTCGTTTGTGATTGATCGGTAAGGGGGATTTTTTCTCTAGCCATATCTTAACCCGTCGATATCCGTAAATCCCCTTCACTTCTTTATGGCATTCCGTAATTCCTCTCTTGATCTGTTCGTCTTCCAGTTGCTTGGGAGTAATCACTTCCTTTTTCTTTATCCATTTGTAGTAGCCACTTCTGGAAACTTGAGCTAGCTGACATAAAAGTAGAACGCTGTGTCCGTTCTTGGCAAGCTCCTCAATAAGTGCAAACCGCTTCTTGTAAGGTACTGACTCCATCCCACCCTTTACATCTTTAAAAGCTTTTTTAGCAAGGCATTTTCCGCTTCCAGCCGCTTAATTTTTACTTCAGGATCCTCGGGTCTTATTTTGGGTCTCCCTACACCAATTCCCCTTACTTTTCCTCGTTTTTCTTCCAGTCCAGCTATCCCTTCTTTTTGGAAATGATTCACCCATCGACGTAACATCGTCGGATCAATCCCCAATTCCTTTCCGCATCTTCTGTAGCCCATACCCGTTTTTATATAAAAATCTACTGCTTTTTTCTTAAACGCTACGTCATACGTCTTTTGGATATTCCCCATTGAAATCTCCCCCCGTCAAAGACAGAATACGTTGCGCTCTTTTTTCTGTCTACCTAAAGGGGATCATAACTAAATGGCGGGAGCGCTTCAAAC
>NZ_AKIX01000075.1:0-1343 GCF_000282075.1 Brevibacillus sp. BC25 | reverse complement strand
GGAAAGCTCGTAGAGGAAACAGGAGAAATAAGCGAAGATCTTAGGGACACCTGGTATTATCCCCTTATGGTAGACAGTAAATAAAGAGTTCATGATACCATGTACTCAATACTGTTGACCGGAGGGGTTTTTTCATGCCACCCAAAAAAGGACAAGTCTTTTTGCGTTATAGCGATGAACTCAAGAAAGAAGCTGTTCGATTACGACTTGAAGAGCGGCTGACCTATGCGCAAATTCGAGGAAGATTAGGGATTAAGGGTGATGCCCAAATCATCGAATGGGTTCGTAGACATCAAAACGGAGAGTCGTTTGAGGATTACCGTGGGAGCTGGGGAAGGAAGAAATTTAGCAGTCTTGAAGAAGAAAATGCCTACTTGAAAGCTCATTTAGAATATCTAAAAAAGCTCAATCCGAATCTACATGGGGAGGGAAGTTGGATAAGCAAGCCCGGTTTCGTACCATTGAAAAAATGAGTCATATGTATCCCATCATGATGCTGTGCAGGATTGCGGAAGTGTCGCGATCAGGTTACTACAAGTGGAAGAAGATCTTGAAACCACGTGCTACTCATCGTGTTGAACGAGATACCAACCTGAAGGAACAAATTCTTGCCATTCATCGAATTCGCCCACATTTCGGCTATAAACGCATGCGTACAGCTCTTCATAAAGAAGGATTTACGATGAACCACAAAAAAGTGCGTAGGCTTATGCGGGAACTTGGGATTCGCTCTGTCATTCGGAAGAAGCGCCCCTTTGCGGGGCGCAAACCATCCGTTGTTTTTCAAAATGTTCTCAACCGTGAGTTTGCAGTTGAAGAAATATTGAAGAAATTGGTAACAGATATTACCTTTATTCGGATTGGACATCAATTTGTATATTTATCAGTCGTTTTAGATTTGTGCAACAACGAAGTTGTGGCCTGGGAGATGTCTTCTTGTAACGATTTACAACTCGTTATACGTACTGTAGAACATGTAAATGCCAAAGGTGCTATTCTTCATTCCGATCAAGGGTATCAATACACAACGAAAACGTACAAGAAGTTACTAGATGATAAAGAACTGATTGGAAGTCATTCAAGAAGGGGAAATTGTTACGATAACGCCTGCATCGAGTCGTTCTTTTCTCACTTAAAAGCAGAGAAGCTATACCTTGAAAAACCAGTAAATGAAGTGGAAGCTCGGAGAATGGTAATGGAATACATCAACTACTATAACGAAGAGCGCTTCCAGAAAAAACTCGGCGACCTCTCCCCTATAGAATACAGAGAAGCGATCGCCGCCTAAAAAATTTCTCTTTTTTAGTGTCTACTTGACGGGGCTATGACCAACCGACCGAGAC
>NZ_AKIX01000074.1:0-63883 GCF_000282075.1 Brevibacillus sp. BC25 | reverse complement strand
GGACGGGCAGATCAGACGGATCGGCGGGAGCCAATCGACCAAAGTAGACGTACGGGTAATCGCCGCAGTCAACGAAGCACCTCAGTCGCTCATGGAGCGAGGAGTCATGCGAACCGACCTGTACTACCGGATCAACGTCGTCTCTTTTGAGCTTCCGCCATTGCGCGAGCGCAGAGAAGATGTGGATATGCTGATTGATCATTTCTTGCAAAAGTTCAACCGGATCTTTGGTATGAATGTACGTGGAATCAGCAGTGAAGTGGCACGTTTGTTTGTTGCGTATGATTGGCCCGGGAACGTACGTGAACTGGAACATGTCATAGAAGCAGCCATGAATATGGTAGAGTCGGACATCATTTTGCTGGATCATCTACCGGCTCATTTGCTGGAACGCTCGCAGTCTGAGAAAGATGAAGCGCCAATTTCGGCACAACTCCTGTCAAAGGAAGGCTGTACGTTGCCCGAGATTTTGCGTGAGGTAGAGGAAAAGGTGATCAAGGATGCGATGCAGCAAACAGACGGCAATGTACTTCGGGCTGCCAAGCTCTTGGGCATCCCAAGACAGACGCTGCAATACAAGCTCTCGCAGCGGATGATCCCTCCCTGTTGAGTGCCGAAAATTCGGCAGACTCGTGAAGGTACAAAAGGGAAGGAAGCCCCCACGAAACGCTCTATTCCTTATTTTCTAAATCTTTTGATTTGTTGGCATGGCACTTGCATCTCTTGTTGGTTGAGTGAAACGATGAGGTTCACCATAAGACGAGAGGAGACGGGATGCACATGACAGTAGCGACAAAACGTGATTGGCGTTCGTTAGAACTTTGGAAGGATGTCACGGACGAGCAATGGAATGACTGGATGTGGCAGCTTACGCATACCATCAAGACGGTCGATGATTTGAAGCAGGTAATCAACCTGACACCGGAAGAGGAAGAGGGCGTACGTATTTCTTCGCAAACGATTCCACTCAACATCACACCGTACTATGCTCATCTGATGGATCCAGACGATCCAAGCGATCCGGTTCGCATGCAGTCTGTACCTTTGTCCTCTGAGATGGTTCGTACAAAATACGACATGGAAGACCCACTCCACGAAGATACTGATTCTCCTGTACCTGGTCTGACACATCGTTATCCAGATCGCGTGCTTTTCCTGGTGACGAACCAATGCTCCATGTATTGCCGTTACTGTACGCGCCGCCGCTTTTCCGGCCAGATCGGCATGGGCGTGCCAAAGAAACAGCTGGATGCCTGTATCGATTACATCCGCTCAAGACCAGAAGTCCGCGATGTACTGCTCTCCGGTGGAGACGGTTTGTTGATCAATGACCGCGTACTGGAATACATCATCAGCAGCCTGCGCGATATCCCGCATGTTGAAATTATTCGGATCGGTACGCGTGCACCAGTTGTATTCCCGCAGCGCATTACCGAAAACCTTTGCAATATCCTGAAAAAATACCATCCGGTTTGGCTCAATACACACTTTAACCATCCAAAAGAAATTACGCCAGAAGCGAAGCTGGCTTGCGAAATGCTCGCCAACGCAGGTGTTCCGCTTGGCAACCAGGCAGTAATCTTGGCTGGCATTAACGATTGTGCGAATACGATGAAAAAGCTAGTACAGGACCTGGTCAAAATCCGTGTCCGCCCGTATTACATCTATCAATGCGACCTGTCAGAGGGAATCGGACACTTCCGCGCGCCTGTCAGCAAAGGGATCGAAATCATTGAGCACCTGCGCGGCCATACTTCCGGCTATGCAGTGCCGACTTTTGTAGTAGACGCTCCACACGGCGGAGGGAAAATTCCAGTCAGCCCGAACTACATCATCTCGCAAGCGTCCGATAAAGTTGTCCTGCGTAATTTTGAAGGCGTTATCACGTCCTATCCAGAGCCGAAGCAATACCATGAGCATGATGAAGAAAACTGCGAATACTGCATGGCTGCAAAAGGCAAAGCAGTTGGTATCGCAGCACTCATGCAAGACGAGGTAGACAATCTGGAGCCGACTGATCTGCCGCGCAACAAGCGTATCAAAGCAACCAAGGTCAAATCACTCGCAGATGTGCGGTCGGAGCAAAAGACCAAAAAAGAACAGGTCACTACCGAGACGAAGGAAGCCTCAGGAAAATAAGCAGGATCAACAGCTACCCGTATGAAGGTAGCTGTTTCTTTTTTCGTAAGAATATTTCCAACTCTTCGAAGAGGATGGATGATTCGCAACTTGTGTGATAAGATCGAGTTATACCCATTATGAGCGGTCGCTCAGTATCGTTTCATTTTTCGAAAAAAATAAACAGACTGACTGAATACTCATTCATTTATTTCCATGATTCTGATAAGATAGAAAAAACGATTTCCACGTCCAAAGACAAACTCGCAATAGAGGGGAGTAGAAAACATGCTGGCACTCATTAATTTGATCGCCTTTTTCCTGGTTCTCGCTTACGGGCTATATTTAGCTGGACATGTCGTGTACAGCAGATACTTGTTTATCAAGCTGGGAAAAAAGCCGGATGTGAAAAATGACTTTGGGGCACGCATCAATCTGATGCTGGACAACGTCATTTTCCACAAGAAGCTGCTGAAAGACAAAAAGAGCGGTGTGATGCACGTCGTGATGTTTTACGGCTTCATCACCCTGCAATTCGGAGCCATTGAGCTGGTTATCAAAGGGCTTTCGAAAGGCTACGAGCTTCCTTTTGGTAGCGCTCACAAGTACTTCTCTGTCATGCAGGAGATCACCACGTTTCTCATCTTGGCTGCGGTCGGCTACGCTTTTTACCGCCGCTATATCGAAAAGCTCAAGCGTCTGAAGCGTGGCTTCAAATCGGGGCTCGTCCTCTTGCTGATTTCCTCCCTGATGGCGACCGTGTTGCTCTCGCTCGCTTTTGAACAAATTTGGCTCGGACATGAGCCATCGGCGTTCGCTCCGATCTCATCTGTTTTCGCGATCGTCTTCTCTGCGATTGGGGTAGGGACAACGGGTGCAACGGTAGGATTTTATATTTTTTGGTGGCTGCATCTGATCATCTTGCTCGGCTTTGCGGTGTATGTGCCGCAGTCCAAGCACGCGCATCTGCTGTTTGCGCCTGTCAACGTGTGGTTCAAGAAGCTGGACCCGCCAGGCAAACTGACTAGCATCAACTTCGAGGACGAGACGCAGGAAGAATTCGGTGTCGGCAAAATCGAGGATTTTACACAAACGCAGCTCATCGACCTGTACGCTTGTGTGGAATGCGGTCGCTGCACGAATATGTGCCCGGCCTCTGGAACGGGAAAAATGCTTTCCCCGATGGATCTGATTACGAAAATGCGCGACCATTTGACCGAAAAAGGTGCGTCGGTGACATCGCGTACACCATGGATGCCGAGCTTCGCTTTTTCGCAGACGACTGCCAATCAGATTGCGTTCCAAGCATCTGAAGTAGCGGCGACGGCGGAAGGAGCAACCGCGGTCTATGAGAAAAGCTTGATCGGCGATGTCATTACCGAGCAGGAGCTGTGGGCTTGTACGACCTGTCGCAACTGTGAAGACCAATGTCCGGTAATGAACGAGCACGTAGATAAAATCATCGATATGCGCCGCTATTTGGTTATGACAGAAGGCAGCATGCCAGCAGAAGCGCAGCGTGCCTTGAACAATATCGAGCGTCAGGGCAACCCGTGGGGAATCAACCGTAAAGACCGGACGAAATGGATTGAGGGTCTGAACGGTGAGTACGAGGTGCCAACTGTGAAGCAGGTCGAGGAATTCGAGTACTTGTTCTGGGTAGGCTCGATGGGATCATTTGACTTACGCAGCCAAAAAATTTCGCAGGCATTTGTGAAGCTCATGCACGAAGCAGGCGTGAAGTTCGCCATTTTGGGCAACGAGGAAAAGAACTCTGGCGATACGGCTCGCCGCATTGGTAACGAGTTCTTGTTCCAGCAACTGGCCCAAGAAAATATCGCTTTGTTTGAAGCGTATGAAGTCAAAAAAATCGTCACCTGTGATCCGCATGCGTTCAATACGTTTAAGAACGAGTATCCGGAGTTTGGGTTGAATGCAGAGGTGTACCACCACTCTGAGCTGTTGGCGGAGTGGATGAAGGAAGGCAAATTGAAGCCAACCAAGGAAGTCAAGGAACGCATCACCTACCACGATTCCTGCTACTTGGGCCGCTACAACGAAATTTACGACAAGCCACGCTTGATCCTCGAAGCCATTCCTGGCGTAGAGGTGGTCGAAATGAAGCGCAGCGGCTGCGACAGTATGTGCTGCGGAGCGGGCGGCGGCTTGATGTGGATGGAGGAACATGAGGGCTCTCGTGTCAACGTCACACGTACGGAGCAAGCTCTAGAGGTCAAACCGACGGAAATCGCCAGTGCATGCCCGTACTGCCTGACGATGATGAACGACGGAATCAAGACCAAAGAGCAGGAAGATTACGTTAAAACACGCGACGTCGCGGAAATTCTCGCAGACGCCATCTAGGTTCATATCATGCGCAAGTCTCGGTGCTAATCAAGCGACGAGGCTTGCGCATTATTTTTTTGCAAAAAACTGTAAGATAAAGGAGCCAGCTGAATCTAAAGGAGTGGGAAGGGAGTGAGGAAGCTGGAGCTTGCAGAGAGAAGCTTAACCAAAACAAAAGAGGCATTATTTGATGAATTGATCCGGCACTATTTGAAAAAGGTGCTGCGACTCGTGTATTTGATGGTCAAGGACCGCAGTCTGGCAGAGGATATCACACAGGAAGTGTTCCTGATAGCTTACAAAAACTTGGGGAAATTCCGACAAGAGAGCTCGATGCAGACATGGGTGTACCGAATCGCTGTCAACGAAGCGAAAAAACATCTGCGCTCGTGGTCGTTCCGTCACCTGTTTTTCAAACCGGAAGTGGACATAGAGGTAGTCGAGGGAGCAGAGTCGTCCGTTTTGCAAAATGATCTTCGCGCCCGTTTTGCCCGTCTCGTCATGAAGCTGCCGCATAGCTATCGTCAATTGATTGTTCTTCACTACTACGAGGAGTTGTCCGTAGAGGAGATCGCGGTCATTTTGGACACGTCTGCAGGAGCGATTTATACGAAAATGCACCGCGCACGCCAGAAGCTCAAAGTGCTGCTGGAAAAGGAGGGGATGGAATGAACCTGGACAAATGGCTCGTGGAATTCAAGGAAACGGCTGACCGGACACTGTTGCGCGGAATGGACGATACGACTGGCTTGGAGGAGCGGATTCGCATGAATATCGAGAAGAAAGGCAAGAAAAGGTTTCGTTTCATCTACCCTGTAAGCGCAGCACTTGTTGCGGTTGCGCTTGTCATCGGGTTTACCCCTTATTTACTGCAAAAGGAAAGCACGACGAGTATACATTCGCCGAATGGAACGTCTGCCGAGCCAGGGACCAATCAAAAGCCCGATCCAAAGGCTCACTCGGCTTCTGATGATCAGGTGATTATGGAAACGGTAGATGAAATCGTCGGTGCCTTGCGTGTTGGGTTGACACAAGAACAAATTAAAGAAAAGATTTCGGTCCCTTACACAGTTGTAGAGGATTATGGCGGAAGCGGGGACGATGGTACAGAAGAGTACTGGGGCTTTTCGATTTTTGCAAAAGAAGGATATCAGCGAAAAGACTGGACAATGATCGAGACAGAGGCTCTGCTAAAAAGAGACGTGGGCTTGGAGATGTTAGTTGGATGGAAGGATAAAAAGCTTCATTGGTATACGATAAGCTATGTCCAAGGCAAAGAGGTCTATCTTTTCAAACTGAACAGTAACGGTACCGTTAATGAGGATGTCATAGATGTCCCCAAGGATGGCATACAAACACCTCCAGCTCCGTCCATATTCGATTTAAAGCCAGAGGAAGAGGATCGTTTTTACAATTACATGTATGAGAAAAAAGATGACCTTTTGCGTGGATTATCTCCAATCGATGTATGGAAGCTGTATGTGAAAGCACAGCAAGAGGGTCAGCTCGAAATGCAGTACGCTTTGCATATCGAGGACGATGGATTCGAGAAGCCAACACCGGAGCAATACTTGGAAGATAGGAAGAAAGATCCGATTGGAGCAAGAAATAGCTGGAAGCAGTTGAAAAAGATGCGAGAATTGGCAAGTGACATAACGCTTGAGCAAACGTCTGACAAGGAAGCGGTTGTCTGGGTGACCTTCAAGGACAACAGGGATAAGGTTGCCTATAAAATGCTGAAAAACAAACAAGGTTTCTGGAAACTAAGCTGGATGGCACGACAATAGCAACAACAGCCTGGCTCTCACAAAAGTCAGGCTGTTCTTTTTTTCATTATTGATTGACTATTCGTACGGAAGACGGCAAAATAAAAGTATGCAAAATGAACGAACGCTCGATCAATTTAGTTTTTATTGATGTGAAACATCATCCGAATGGAGGTCATTCGATGAAAACAGTCATTGTAGGGGCAGCGCGTACCCCGTTTGGTAAGCTTGGCGGAGCTTTGAAAGCGCTATCGGCAGTGGAACTCGGCTCCATTGTAATCAAGGAAGCAGTAGAACGCGCTGGCATTTCCGGCGATCAGGTGGACGAAGTGATCATGGGTATGGTCTTGCAGGCAGGTGCGGGTCAGGTGCCCTCACGCCAGGCGGCTCGCAAGGCTGGTTTGTCGTGGAATGTAGCGAGTGAGACGATCAACAAAGTATGTGCGTCCGGGATGCGTGCAGTGACGATGAGTGACCAGATCATTCGCGCAGGGGACGGAGAAATCATCGTCGCGGGCGGCATGGAGAGCATGAGCAACGCACCGTATGCATTGCCGGATGCACGTTACGGAATGCGGATGGGAGATTCGACCGTTCGCGATCTCATGATGTACGACGGCCTCACTTGCCCGTTTCATCAAGTGGCGATGGCTGTTCATGGCAGCAATGTGGCGGAAGAGAACGGGATTACGCGAGAAGAGCAGGATGCGTGGGCGCTGCGCAGCCAGCAGCGAGCGGCACAAGCGATGGAAAAAGGACTTTTTGCCGACGAGCTTGTCTCGGTTTCCATTCCGCAAAGAAAAGGGGAGCCACTGCAAGTAACCGTCGATGAAGGACCACGTCCGGATACCACCGAGGAAGGATTGGCGAAGCTGCCACCCGTGTACAAAAAGGACGGAACAATCACGGCAGGCAATGCACCGGGAATCAACGACGGAGCGGCAGCAATGGTGCTGATGTCAGACGCGAAAGCACAACAGCTGAGCATCAAGCCGCTTGCGACGATACTGGGACACGCCGCGGTTGGTGCAGAGGCTCCTTATATCGCGACAACTCCGGGGCTTGCAATCAACAAGCTCTTGGAAAAGACAGGTGTCTCGCTTTCGGAGATCGATCTATTTGAGGTAAACGAAGCATTTGCCGCGGTGATTTTGACCAGTGGCAAAATCGTTGGCTGGGACGCAGAGAAAGTGAATGTAAACGGGGGAGCGATTGCGTTCGGACACCCGATTGGCGCGAGTGGTGCTCGGATCATTATGCACCTTGCTTATGAATTGAAAAGACGAGGCGGCGGCTTAGGGATCGCGGCAATTTGCAGTGGTGCCGCACAGGGTGACGCCATCTTGATTAAAGTAGAGTAAGGGAGGCCTTTTTGCATGAACGTACAAACGATTATGGTCATCGGGGCAGGACAGATGGGCAGCGGGATTGCCCAAGTAGCGGCACAGGCTGGCTTTCGCGTTTATTTGAACGACGTCCAGCAGGCTTTTGTGGAACGCGGCCTGGCTACGATTACGAAGAACTTGTCGCGCAACGTGGAAAAAGGCAAGCTCAGCGAAACGGAAAAGGAAGAGATTCTCGGTCGTTTGACACTGTCTACTGATCTAGCAGATGCGTCTGACGCAGATTTTGTGGTAGAAGCGGTGACGGAAAGCATGGCGGTCAAAACGCAAATCTATTCCAAGCTGGACGAGGTATGTCCGCCGCATACGGTGCTCGCGAGCAATACATCCTCCCTGCCAATTACAGAGATTGCCGCAGTTACGAAGCGGCCGGAAAAAGTAATCGGCATGCACTTCATGAACCCCGTTCCAGTGATGAAGCTGGTTGAGATTATCCGCGGCCTGCAAACAGCCGACGAGGTTTATCAGCTGACAGAAGATTTGTCCAAGCAAATGAGTAAGGTACCCGTGAGCGTAAACGATTTCCCTGGTTTTGTGTCCAATCGGGTACTGATGCCAATGCTGAATGAAGCAATTTATTGTGTGTACGAAGGAGTTGCAACACCGGAAGCGATCGACGAAGTCATGAAGCTGGGCATGAACCATCCGATGGGCCCGCTTCAGCTGGCTGATTTCATCGGCCTGGACACTTGCCTCTACATTATGGAGGTACTGCACGAAGGGTTCGGTGATTCAAAATACCGCCCATGCCCGTTGCTGCGCAAGTACGTCAAAGCAGGATGGCTAGGCAAAAAATCCGGTCGTGGTTTCTACGTGTACAGCTAGGCAAGGTAGTTCAAAAAGTCGTCTTTTGATCACGAAGTAGTACTGAAAGCGTATGCAACGTCGAAAGTGGCGTTCACCTTCGAAGTCCGGTGCTCATGTAGTTCTCTACATTCCGCTCCTCCTTCTTCAGGTTCTCGCCACTTTCTCGGTGCTAAAATGACGACTTTTTGAACCTTTGCTAGAGAGGACTTTTCGCAGAAAGGTAGGACGGACATGGATTTCCGATTGAACGAAGAGCAAGAGATGATGCGCCGTATGGTGCGAGACTTTGCCCAGAAAGAGATAGCACCTTTCGTCCCTGTGATGGAAGAGACGGACCAGTTCCCGCGTCAGATACTGAAAAAGATGGGCGAGATGGGGCTCATGGGCATTCCGATTGCCGAAGAGTGGGGAGGAGCAGGAGCGGACTTTATGTCCTACATTTTGGCCATTCACGAGATTTCCAAGGTGAGTGCGACAGTAGGCGTCATTTTGTCTGTGCATACCTCCGTCGGGACGAACCCGATTCTCTACTTCGGTACCGAGGAGCAAAAACGAAAATACGTAACCAAGCTTGCGAGTGGGGAATACCTCGGGGCTTTTGCCTTGACCGAGCCGCATGCAGGTTCTGATGCGAGCAGTATCCGAACCACAGCTGTGAAAAAAGATGATGAGTACATCCTGAATGGAAACAAAGTGTTCATCACGAACGGTGGAGAGGCAGATACGTATATCGCGTTTGCCGTAACTGACTCTACAAAGGGAACCAAGGGAATATCGGCCTTTATCGTAGACAAGGATACACCGGGCTTCACGGTTGGGAAAAAGGAAAAGAAGATGGGACTACACGGTTCCTATACGACAGAGCTCGTATTCGAAAATGCACGTGTACCGGCTGCCAACCTGCTGGGGCAGGAAGGGGAAGGCTTCTGTATCGCGATGGCGAATCTGGATTCCGGTCGGATCGGGATTGCTGCACAAGCCCTTGGTATTGCCGAGGCCGCAGTCCAATACGCGACAGAGTACGCGCGGGAACGCAAGCAGTTCGGACAACCGATTGCCAAGCAGCAAGCCATCGCCTTCAAGCTGGCTGATATGGCGACGAAAGCAGAAGTAGCCCGATTGCTAGTATACCGAGCGGCGTGGCTGCGCAGTCAAGGAATTGCTTGTGGAATGGAAGCCTCGATGGCAAAACGCTTTGCTACAGACGCCGCGATGGAGCTCGCCACAGAAGCCGTGCAAATCTTTGGTGGCTATGGCTACACCAGAGAATATCCGGTTGAGCGTCTATTCCGGGATGCGAAAGTAACGCAGATCTATGAGGGCACCAACGAAATTCAGCGAATCGTTATCGCCAAGCATTTGCTTGCTGATTAATAGAAAGATGAAAAACACATGGGGGAGTGATTCATATGAATTTTCAACTGACGGAAGAACATGACATGATGCGCAAAATGATTCGCGACTTTGCAGAGAATCAAGTAGCTCCGACAGCAGCCGAGCGCGATGAAGAAGAGTGCTTTGATCGTTCGATTTTTGAGCAAATGGCTGAGCTTGGACTGACAGGCATTCCTTGGCCGGAACAATACGGCGGAGCAGGTGCAGATTATCTGAGCTACGTCATTGCAGTGGAAGAACTCTCCCGTGTGGATGCCTCTATCGGTGTGACACTGTCCGCACATGTTTCCTTGGCGAGCTGGCCGATTTACAAATTCGGGACAGAAGAGCAAAAGCAAAAGTTTTTGCGTCCATTAGCAGAAGGCAAGAAGATGGGTGCGTACTGTTTGACTGAGGCGGGATCTGGCTCCGATTCTGCTGGAATGCGCACGACAGCCGTACGCGATGGTGATCACTACATTATTAATGGCAACAAAATTTTCATTACCAATGCGGGCGAAGCAGAAATCTACATCGTATTCGCAGTCACCCAACCAGAGCTAAAGCATAAAGGTATCACGGCTTTCATCGTAGAAAAAGGCATGGACGGCTTCACGATGGGGAAAAAGGAGAAAAAGCTGGGTATCCGTTCCTCGCCAACACTTGCGGTCAATTTTGAAGATGTGCGTGTGCCGGTAGAAAATAGACTGGGCGACGAAGGCCAAGGCTTCAAAATCGCGATGATGACGTTGGACGGTGGAAGAAACGGTATTGCCGCTCAAGCATTGGGAATTGCACAAGGTGCATACGAGCATGCACGGAACTATGCCAAAGAACGCAATCAGTTCGGCAAACCAATCGCTGCCTTGCAGGCAATCCAGTTCAAGCTGGCAGACATGGCTACCAAGATCGAGGCATCCCGTTTGCTCACTTACCAAGCAGCGTGGTTGGAGGATCAAGGTCTACCATATGGCAAAGCATCTGCAATGTCCAAAGTATTTGCAGGAGATACCGCAATGGAAGTTACAACCGAAGCTGTTCAAGTTTTCGGGGGTTACGGCTACACGCGGGAGTATCCTGTGGAGCGCTTCATGCGTGATGCCAAAATTACACAAATCTATGAAGGAACAAATGAAATCCAACGTGTCGTGATCAGCAACTTCGTCCTAAAAGAGTAGGTAGTTGTCCAGTCTTCCAACACGATTACACACATAGAAAAGAAAAGTTTGGCTTTGTGCTCTTACTCGCGTATAATGATCTGCGAATGATACAAAAGTAGAGTGTTTGCGCCTTCTTTTCTATGAGGCGTCTGACCAAACGCTCAGTCGGTTGGAAAGGTGGATTTTGGAGTGTCTGACAAGAGAAAAACGATACCGTCCCTGGTAAAGGACCCAAAACTGATCGAGAGAAGACGAGAGCAGATTATTGAGGCTGCCGTTCATCTCTTCATTAATAAAGGTTTTCATAAAACGACGACAAGGGAGATTGCCCGAGCGTCTGGATTTAGTATTGGTACGTTGTACGAGTATATCGAGTCAAAAGAAGACGTGCTCTATCTTGTTTGTGATGCCATTCATGCGGAGATGGAGACGCGCTTGCGTGAAGCGATCAATTTCAACGGAACTGGCTTGAAAACATTAAAGGTTGCACTAAAGAGTCTGATCCGCGTGATGGATCAGATGAGCGACCGCGTTTTGCTTATTTATCAGGAAGCCAAATCATTGCCGAAAGAAACACTCCGCTACGTGTTGGGGCGTGAAGAAGCCATTTCGCACATTTTCGTCGAAATCCTGGAAAAAGGGATTGCTGATGGTTCGCTGCGCATTGACGAAAAGAACGTCAAGCTGATGGCGGACAATATCATGGTACTGGGCGAAATGTGGGTGTTCCGCCGTTGGGCATTGAAAAAGCACTATACCATTGAGGAGTACACAGAGAAGCAAATTGCGCTTCTGCTTCGCGAAATCAGTGTCTCCGATTAATAAGAGAGTTTAAAAAGTCTGGAAAACATAGAGTGCCAAGCATACCTCGCGTCTACCGTGCCTTGATCTGCTTGGCCCTGTTTTTCCTCCTTTTTAAACTTATGAAAAGGAGAGTGGAACGATGGAAACGGAAGTGTATCGTCCGCAAAACAAGGTTCGCTTTGTGACCGCAGCCAGTCTGTATGATGGTCACGACGCCTCGATTAATATCATGCGCCGTATTTTACAATCGTCGGGAGTAGAGGTCATCCATCTCGGACACAACCGCTCTGTTGACGATATTGTAACAGCCGCTGTCCAGGAGGATGTGCAAGGGATTGCCATCAGTTCCTACCAAGGCGGTCATGTGGAGTATTTCAAATACGTAATTGATCTATTACGCGAGCGGGGAGCAGAGCATATCCGTGTTTTTGGCGGCGGTGGCGGTGTTATCGTTCCACGCGAGATTCGGGAATTGGAAGAGTACGGAGTCTGTAAAATTTACTCGCCAGATGACGGCAGACGATTGGGCTTGCAGGGCATGATCAACGACATGATCAGACATAGCGATTTCCCAACCGTTAAGCAGCTGGAGGAAGAAGTAGCAGGCTTGCGTGAGCAAAACCACCAGGCGATTGCCCGGCTTATTTCCGTTGCAGAGTATGCAGTGGACCAGCCCGTATGGACAGAACCTCTCCGTGAAAGTTTAGTGGAAGCTGATTCAACCATTCCGGTATTAGGGATCACAGGTACGGGTGGAGCAGGAAAAAGCTCATTAACCGATGAGCTTGTTCGTCGATTTATTCGCATTTATCCCGAGAAGACGGTTGCGATCTTGTCTGTCGATCCATCCAAGCAAAAATCAGGTGGAGCGTTACTTGGTGACCGCATCCGCATGAATGCCAACTCGACACCGCGTGTTTACATGCGCAGTCTCGCCACCCGCAAATCGGGCATGGAGCTGTCTGCTGCATTAAAAGACGCGATTCAAGTAACCCGTTCTGCCCATTTTGATCTGATTATTGTGGAAACGAGCGGGATTGGTCAGGGGGATGCGCAGGTCACAGAAGTGTGCGACGTCTCCATGTACGTCATGACCAGTGAATTCGGGGCACCATCTCAATTGGAAAAGATTGATATGCTCGACTTTGCTGATGTGATCGCGATCAACAAATTTGAGCGCAAAGGCTCGGAGGACGCTCTTCGCGAGGTTCGCAAGCAATATCGACGCAATCACCAGCTTTTTGAGCTGCCAGATGAGAAGGTTCCTGTGTATGGTACGATTGCGAGCCAGTTTAACGATCCAGGAACGAATGTATTGTTTGCTGCTCTGATGCATCGAATTGTAGAAAAGACTAGCGTTGACTGGTCTGTAGAGCACTTGGACACGACTCCCGTAAGGATTCATAAAACTTCGTTGATTCCGACAGAGAGAATCAATTATTTGCAAGACATTGCCAACACGGTCCGCCAATACCGTGCCTATGCCGAAGAGCAGTCGTTGATTGCGCGCAAGCTGTTCCAGTTGCAGGGCGCAAAGGAGACGGTTCTTGCCTCGGGAGATTCTGCAGCTGTTGAGCTGGCAGCGGTGCTCGATAAACAAATCGTTCTCTTTGAAGAAAAGCTGCATCCGGAGTGCCGACGTATCCTGGAAAATTGGCCCAAGCTCAAGGAAGCGTATCGGAAGGATCAATTCGTCACGAAAATTCGCGACAAGGAATTGGTTACCAAGCTTTTCAGCGAATCGTTGTCGGGTACACGCATTTCAAAAGTAGCCGTCCCTGATTACGAAGATTGGGGCGAAATTTTAAAGTGGTCCTTAAAAGAAAATGTTCCAGGGGAATTCCCGTATACCGCAGGAGTATTTCCGTTTAAACGCGAGGGAGAAGACCCCAAGCGACAATTTGCAGGCGAAGGTACTCCAGAGCGGACCAACAGACGCTTTCACTTCCTGTCTCAAAATGATGAAGCGAAGCGACTCAGTACGGCTTTTGACTCAGTAACGCTGTATGGTGAGGACCCTGACTACCGCCCGGATATATACGGGAAAATTGGTACGAGTGGTGTCAGTATTTGCACTCTGGATGACATGAAAAAGCTGTACGCCGGCTTTGACCTTTGTGCGCCTAGCACTTCTGTGTCCATGACAATCAACGGTCCTGCGCCGATGATTTTGGCTATGTTCATGAATACGGCGATCGAGCAGCAGCTGGATGCTTTTGTCCAAAAAGAAGGGCGCCAGCCTACCGAGGACGAAGCCAAGAAAATCAGAGCGTACACGCTGTCGACTGTTCGCGGAACTGTTCAGGCAGATATTTTGAAAGAGGATCAGGGGCAAAACACGTGTATCTTCTCGACAGAATTTGCCTTGCGGATGATGGGGGATATCCAGCAGTATTTTATCGACCAGAAAGTCCGGAACTACTACTCTGTGTCCATTTCCGGCTATCATATTGCGGAGGCGGGGGCGAATCCGATTACGCAGCTTGCGTTTACGCTGTCTAACGGATTTACCTATGTCGAGTACTATTTAAGCCGCGGCATGAACATCGATGACTTTGCACCAAACCTGTCCTTCTTCTTCTCTAATGGTCTCGATCCGGAATACACCGTGATTGGGCGTGTGGCTCGCCGAATTTGGGCAACTGTGATGAAAAATCGTTATGATGCAAATGACCGCAGCCAAAAGCTGAAGTACCATATCCAGACATCCGGCCGTTCCTTGCACGCACAGGAGATGGATTTCAATGATATCAGAACGACCTTGCAGGCCTTGATTGCCATTTACGACAACTGTAATTCTCTTCATACGAATGCATACGACGAAGCGATTACGACCCCAACAGAGAACTCTGTGCGGCGTGCGATGGCAATTCAGATGATCATCAACAAGGAAATGGGACTCGCGAAAAATGAGAACCCGCTTCAAGGGGCATTCATCATCGATGAGTTGACTGATCTGGTAGAAGAGGCAGTTATGCAAGAGTTTGAGCGGATCAGTTCTCGCGGAGGCGTGCTGGGGTCGATGGAGACTCAATACCAGCGCGGCAAAATTCAAGACGAGTCCATGTATTACGAAATGAAAAAGCATACGGGCGAGTTGCCAATTATTGGGGTAAACACGTTCATTAATCCGAATGCATCTGAGGATGATTACGAGATTGAATTGGCTCGCGCAACTGAAGAGGAAAAAGAACAGCAAATCATAAATCTCCGTGCATTCCAGGAGCGCCACAAGGATGTGTCTGCGGCTGCGCTGCGCCGTCTGCAGGAAGTAGCCATGGCGGGAGAGAACATCTTTGCCGAGCTGATGGAGACGGTAAAAGTAGCATCGCTTGGACAAATCAGTGCTGCTCTGTATGAAGTGGGCGGCCAATACCGCAGAAATATGTAAGACAAATCCCTCGGTAGCGATTGCCGGGGGATGTCTTTGGTTTTGGTGTCGACAAGAATTAGTCAGCCCCTGTTTGAAAGCCTTGCATTTTCGTCTAAAATAAGGAATACTGTATGATAGCCTTCTTATGTTGTACGATGTACAATCAAAGAAATCGATATCATTTATGAATGACTTATACAAGCCTGCGTCCCCCGAACAGGGCACCGGGTAAGTATTCAAATCAATCGTTTTCATATGGAAAGGACGTGCCCTGAGTGAGTCAATTGTTTGCTCATATTGATTCCGAGAAACTGAGTGAGATGGCGTTAGTTGACATTGCGTATGAAATTTTGCGTCAAACTAACCGCACTTACAACTTCCGCGAGCTGATGAATGAACTGGTTGCAGTGCGCAAGCTGACTGATGAACAACTCATGGCAATCATCGCGCAAGTATACACAGAAATTAACATTGATGGCCGTTTCGTGTGCCTCGGTGACAATGTATGGGGATTGAAACGCTGGTACCCAACCGACACCGTGGAAGAAACCCAAGAAGGTGGCGGAACAAAGAAGAAGAAAATCGTCACGGAAGACGACTTCGACGATTACGATTCCGAAGACGAAGGTGTCGAAGAATTCGAGGAAGACGATGTTGTCATCTTTGAGGACGAAGAGGAATTCGTCGACGAAGATTCTGAAATCGAAGAAGAAGAAATCGATGGAGAAATCGACGAGGAAGAACTCGAAGACGAAGATGATGAGATGTTCGAAGAGGGCGAAGAGCTTGCGGAAGAGGAATCTGACGAAGAGCCCGACGACGAAGACGAGAAATAGGTCCTTGACTTCCGCTTAAGGGACAGATAAAATACTCCTTGGGCTTCACATGAAGAAGGATCAAATATGGGAAACTATAAAACAAAAGTGCCCCTACCCCATTTCTTTACGGGATAGGACTCGCTTTTGTTTTTCTTTTTTTTTGGAGCCGTCTTCATTCGATTTTTATAACAACTTAAGGGTGAGGGAAAGAGGGGACGTAAACGATGACGAAGTATATTTTTGTGACAGGCGGGGTTGTATCCTCGTTGGGAAAAGGAATTACAGCGGCTTCTCTGGGCCGACTCTTGAAAAATAGGGGTCTGAAGGTAACCATCCAGAAGTGTGACCCATACATCAACGTTGACCCGGGAACGATGAGTCCGTATCAACACGGGGAAGTTTTCGTAACGGACGATGGTGCGGAAACAGACCTGGACTTGGGCCACTATGAGCGCTTTATCGATATCAACCTGAGCGCTAACTCCAATATGACGACTGGGAGAATTTACTCGACTGTCATCGCCAAAGAACGCCGTGGCGACTATTTGGGAGGAACCGTTCAAGTTATTCCTCACATCACGAACGAAATCAAAGATCGCATTTTCCGTGCAGGTCGCGAAACCGGGGCAGATGTAGTGATTACCGAGATCGGTGGAACTGTTGGAGATATCGAGAGCTTGCCATTCCTTGAATCCATCCGCCAGATCAAAAGTGACATCGGTCGTGAAAACGTCATGTACATTCACGTAACCCTGGTACCATATATCAAGGCAGCAGGTGAAATGAAAACCAAGCCTACGCAACATAGCGTGAAAGAACTGCGCAGCTTGGGTATTCAACCAAATGTGATCGTGACACGTACGGAGCAACCGATGACGCAAGAAATGAAAGACAAGTTGGCTCTGTTCTGTGATATCGATAAAAACGCGGTAGTGGAATGTGTAGACGCTGATAGCCTTTACGATGTACCACTGCAATTGCAAGCACAAGGCTTGGACGATTATGTATGCCGCCACTTGGGTATGACTTGCCAGGAAGCGGATATGACCGAGTGGAAATCGCTCGTATCGAAAATCAAAAACCTGTCCAAGACGACTACCATTGCAATCGTTGGTAAATATGTAGAATTGCATGATGCGTACTTGTCCGTAGCAGAAGCGCTGTACCATGGTGGCTATGCGAACGACTCCAAAGTAGAAATCAAATGGGTGCACGCGGAAGAAGTTACGCCAGAAAATGTTGGCGAACTGCTCGGTGATGTAAATGGTATCCTCGTACCAGGCGGCTTTGGCGATCGCGGTATCGAAGGTAAAATCATCGCTACGCGCTATGCTCGTGAAAATAAAGTACCATTCCTCGGAATTTGCCTGGGTATGCAAATCGCTGTGATCGAGTTCGCTCGCCACGTAGCGGGTATGGGCGGCGCAAACAGCTCCGAGATCAACCCGAATACAGCGTATCCGGTTATTGACCTCTTGCCAGAGCAAAAAGATATCGAGGACAAGGGCGGTACAATGCGTCTGGGTCTCGGTCCAACCAAAGTGGAAGAAGGCACGCTGACTGAGGCTGCATACGGAAGTACCCTCGTTTATGAGCGTCATCGTCATCGCTATGAAGTGAACAACGAATACCGTGATCAATTGGCGCAATTGGGCTTGCGTTTTGCGGGTACAACTCCAGATGGTCGTCTGGTTGAAATCGTGGAAGTTCCAGAACATCCATGGTATGTAGCGACACAGTTCCACCCAGAGTTCACATCCCGTCCGAACCGTCCACAGCCATTGTTCCGTGACTTCGTGAAGGCTTCCCTGAACCTGAACAAATAACATAGTTCGATAAATAGAAAGACGCACCCGCGATGTAAATTCGCAGGTGCGTCTTGTGCTTTCAAAAGCAGATCAATGGAACAAGGGAGATAGCCAGGCTACCCAGTAGGCGGCGGGAATGAGCAGGAATTGAGCCAGAATCGTTCCGATAAAACGAGAGATCATCAGCCACAGGTACATGTCGCGAATCGATTGCTGCGTGGTTTTTCCTTGCATTGCTTTTTCTGTCAAAAGGGCAATTTGCGGGTCTACCAGAATCGTCATGAAAATCGTGGCAAAACCGTTGATTAATCCAGAAGACATCAGAACGGTTGCTTTGTAATCCGGGGCTAGTAATGTCGCGTACAACACGGACAGCACGCTGCTTGTGTAGATTGCTGTCCCCAATGCATTTAATAACAGTAATCGTTTGGGAACGCCTTTGATTCGAAACCGAGAGATGGCTTGCCAGCTAGGAATCCGGACATGATGGTGGACACGGCGGATGGTTTCGACAGTAACTGCCGTGCGAATCATTTGCGGAATCGAGCCCGCTAGCTCCAAGTGCGAGATCATTCGTTTCGATATTTGGACAAAAGTGGGAAACAGTACGATAGCCGCCAAGGTTCCGAGCGAGGACGCTGCAATAATCACGTGCAAATACGTGCTAGGATCAAAGTGTTCGATTGCAGCTTGATCCATCAATCCCCCAGTGAAGGGTCCTTGAATCAGGTTGGAAGTACGGGAGAGGAGCAATACAATCCCGACCAGAGACATCGCTACAGCGATCCTGCCCGTTTGTACCCCTGCAAAACGGATTCCGTAGGTAAGTGTCTCTGTCGTATGGATAATAAAAGTTAACAAGCAAATCAGCCACAGAGCATCCATAGTAAGTATCTGGCTCCTTGTGTGTAGGGGAAATTAGTTTTTCCCATTATACTCGAAATGAGGCCTATGGGAAATTTTAAGCAGAGGTTCAGCAAAAAAGGTGAAGGAGTTTCCTGATTTTAGGCGAACCCATAATAATTAAGAAAACGCATTCGTCAGGGGGGAATCAGAATGTTCGACAAACAAGATAAAAAGGTACTGGTTGTGGATGACCAGTATGGGATTCGCATTTTACTGTATGAGGTGCTGGGAAAAGAAGGGTACAAGACCTTTCAGGCAGCAAACGGGAAAATGGCATTGGAAATCGTGGAAAAAGAATCGCCAGATTTGGTTATCCTCGACATGAAGATCCCTGGGATGGATGGTATTGAGATCTTGAAACACATCAAGAAGATCAATCAGGAAATCAAAGTCATTATGATGACAGCTTACGGAGAGCTGGATATGATCAAAGAAGCAACACAACTGGGAGCATTGACTCATTTTACAAAGCCATTTGATATCGATGAACTACGAATGGCGGTACATCAGCAATTAGCTTGTTAAGAACTGACTGCTAAGGTCAGGGTACAAGCGTCCCTGTTAACAAATGCTTGTCTGTGGTATAATAAGCCACATGACTGAAGTCTGCTAGAGGAGGATTTACAAAATGCCACTGGTACCTATGACCGCTTTTACCGAAGACGTCAAAAAGCATAAATACGCCGTCGGACAATTTAACCTGAACAATCTGGAGTTTACTCAAGCGATTACGGAAGCCGCGATGGAAGAAAAGTCGCCTGTGATCTTTGGTGTTTCTGAGGGTGCACTGAAATATATGGGGATCGATTATACAGTAGCGATTGCAAAAGTGGCTGCTGAACGCGCAGGAGTTCCTGTTGCTTTGCATCTTGACCATGGTAGCAATTTCGACATGGTAATGAAGTGCATTCGCGCTGGGTTCTCTTCTGTTATGTTTGATGGTTCCCATCATTCGTTTGAAGATAACCTCCGCCTGACCAAACAGGTTGTAGAGGCTGCTCACGCTGTAGGCGTATCGGTAGAAGGTGAACTCGGTACCATCGGCGGGGTGGAAGACGACTTGTCTGTTGACGAGGAAGATGCTACTCTGGCAAATCCTGAGGAAGCAATCCGCTTCTGGGAAGAAACAAAAGTAGACTACGTAGCGATTGCTGTAGGTACAGCACACGGTATGTACAAAGGAGTTCCGAAAATCCGCTACGACATCATCGAAAAAGTAGCGAGCAACATTGGAGCGCCGATCGTTCTTCACGGTGGTTCCGGCGTACCAGACGAAGCGATCATCGAATCCATCCGTTTGGGCGTAGGAAAAATCAATGTAAATACAGAAAGCCAAGTCGCATGCACGGAAACAGTTCGCAAAGTGCTGGCTGCCAAGCCGAATGAGATCGACCCACGCAAATACCTGACCCCTGCTCGCGATGCGATCAAGGAAGTAGTAAAAGGAAAAATGCGCTTGTTCGGAAGTAGCAACCGCGCGTAACTGGGAGGATAATCATGCGTTTTTTGATTGATACAGCAAACGTTGAAGAAATCCGCGAGATTCACGAATGGGGAGTTGTAGCGGGCGTAACGACAAATCCGTCCCTGGTTGCCAAAGAAGGACGCGATTTTGTAGAAACTCTGAAAGAAATCCTCGATATTGTTGACGGTCCGATCAGTGCCGAAGTCATCAGTACAGATGCAAAAGGAATGATCGAAGAGGGAGAAAAGCTCGCTGCTCTCTCGAAAAACATCGTCATCAAGCTGCCGATGACCGCAGAAGGTTTGAAGGCAACCAAGTATTTTGCTAAACGCAAAATCAGAACAAACGTAACACTGGTGTTCTCCGCGAACCAAGCACTTTTGGCTGCGCGCGCAGGTGCGAGCTTCGTGTCTCCGTTCTTGGGACGCCTGGATGATATTGGTCAAGATGGCATGCAATTGATCGAAGATATTGCAGAAATCTTTTCTGTTCACGGTATCGACACCGAGATCATTGCGGCATCTGTGCGCCACCCTGTTCACGTAACGGAGGCAGCACGCCGTGGTTCTCACTTCGCTACCATTCCAGCGAAAGTATTCAAACAACTGATTGCCCATCCACTAACAGACAGTGGCTTGGAGAAATTCCTCGCTGACTGGGCAAGCATGCAAAAATAAGGACACGTGTTGAAAGTCCAAGCACCTTTTCCATTGGGGAAGGTGCTTCTTTCCCGATTACGCCTGAGGAGAGCAAAGCATGGATAAGCTGATCATCAACGGTGGAAAACCGCTCGCGGGGACGGTGACCATCAGCGGAGCAAAAAACAGCGCAGTCGCACTCATCCCAGCAGCGTTGCTGGCAGATGGACCCGTTGTTATTGAGAATCTCCCCCGTATTCAGGATGTAGGTATTTATCACGAGCTCTTGCAGGAAATGGGAGCTGACGTGCTGTTCGAAGAAGATTGGATGGAAATCGACGGACGTAGTATGAGGCTGATGCTCATGCCAAATGGTCGCATCAAAAAGCTTCGTGCCTCGTACTATTTGTGGGGAGCCTTGCTCGCCAAGTTCGGTGAAGCGCAGGTTGGCTTGCCAGGTGGCTGTGATTTGGGCCCGCGTCCAGTAGATTTGCATATCAAAGGCTTTGAGGCGATGGGCGCCGAGGTGGAGAACAAAAACGGCGTCATGACCATCCGTGCCCAAAATGGACGTTTGCAGGGTGCGCGAATTTATCTCGATTTGGTCAGTGTTGGTGCGACCATTAACATCATGCTGGCTGCTGCCAAAGCAGACGGTGTGACAATTATTGAAAACGCTGCCCGTGAGCCTGAGATCGTCGATGTAGCGACTTTGCTCAACAACATGGGAGCAAACATCAAAGGTGCCGGAACAGACATGATCCGCATTAAAGGCGTAGAACGCTTGCGCGGATGCCGTCATACGATTATCCCCGATCGAATCGAAGCGGGGACGTACATGATTGCGGCAGCGGCTACGAACGGCAATGTGATGGTGGAGAATGTTATTCCGAAGCATTTGGAGTCTGTAACGGCCAAGTTGCGCGAAATCGGTGCGCAAGTGGTAGAGCAGGATGACAGTATTCAAGTCATCGGACATGATTCTTATCGATCAATCGATGTGAAAACAAGTCCGTATCCGGGCTTTCCAACGGATCTCCAGCAGCCGATCACGACCTTGTTGACTCTTGCCAAAGGCTCAAGCATCGTGACGGACAATATTTACAGCTCGCGTTTTCGACATGTAGATGAACTGCGCCGTATGGGAGCTTCCTTGAAGATTGAAGGAAGATCCGCTGTCATCGAAGGCGGAAGCAAACTGAATGGTGCCAAAGTGGTAGCTTCAGATTTGCGTGCGGGAGCAGCTTTGTTCATTGCTGGCTTGGCAACGAACGGCACGACAGAATTAGAAGGACTCGAACATATAGATCGTGGCTACGAAAACTTGGTGGGCAAGCTGCAAGCCTTGGGGGCCGATATTACTCGGGTAGGCCTGCAAAGCATGGAAAACCACCAGCGTTAACCAATCACCAGGAGAGGAGTCTTCCAGAATGGAACGCAGTTTAACACTTGAACTGGTACGTGTGACTGAAGCAGCTGCTTTGGCTTCTGCCAGTTGGATGGGTCTCGGAAAAAAAGATGAGGCTGACGATGCGGCAACGACCGCAATGCGCAATGAATTTATGAAAGTACCGATGGATGGCATCGTAGTTATTGGTGAGGGCGAAATGGACGAAGCCCCCATGCTGTACATTGGTGAGCGTTTGGGCCAGGGAGTGGCTCCGGCAGTCGATGTGGCTGTTGATCCTTTGGAGGGAACAAACATCCTCGCAAAAGGTACGTGGGGAGCGATTTCGGTCATTGCCATTGCAGACCGTGGAAATTTATTGCATGCTCCTGACATGTATATGGAGAAAATGGCAGTAGGGCCTAAAGCAGTCGGCAAAGTCGATATCAACGCACCGGTTCGTGACAACCTGAAAGCAGTAGCGCAGGCACAGGGGAAAGATATCAGCGATTTAGTCGCTATTGTGCTTGACCGTGATCGTCACTCTAAGGTGATCCACGAAATTCGTGAGGCAGGCGCGCGTATTCGCCTCATCTCAGACGGAGACGTAGCGGCTGCGATCAATACCGCTTTCCCGGATACAGGTGTAGACATTTTGTTCGGTTCTGGAGGAGCTCCTGAAGGTGTTCTGGCAGCTGTTGCCTTGAAATGCCTCGGGGGAGAAATTCAGGGCAAGCTTTTGCCACAAAATGAAGAAGAGATTAAACGCTGTGTCAAAATGGGATTGACGAACCCTCATCAAGTGCTGTTCATGGATGATTTGGTGAAAGGTGATGACGCCATTTTTGCAGCGACGGGTGTAACAGATGGCGAGTTGCTCAAAGGGGTTCGCTTCCAAGGAACTCGTGCGACGACCAATTCCGTTGTTATGCGTGCAAAAACCGGAACGGTACGTTTCATTGAAGGGAACCACCGCTTAGAACGCAATCCGAGTAACGGTTTGTAAGAAAACAATTTTCGCATTTATATGTTGAGCTAGGTTTTTCAAGAGTAAATAAAGAGTGGTGGATGTATGTTACTTTCTGAACTAGAAGAAAAGAAGCTGACTGACCTCTATAAGCTGGCCAAGGAATACCATATTCCGTACTACTCCCAGCTGAAGAAGAAGGAATTGATTTTCGCGATTCTTCGGGCACGTGCGGAGCGGGATGGTCTCATGTTTATGGAGGGGGTTCTCGAAATATTGCCGGAGGGATACGGCTTCCTCCGCCCCATTAACTATCTCCCCAGCTCGGAAGATATCTACATCTCCCAGTCGCAGATTCGCCGTTTTGATCTGCGAATGGGGGATGTGGTATCAGGAAAAGCAAGACCACCGAAGGAGAATGAACGTTATTTTGGACTCCTTCAAGTAGAGGCAGTGAACGGAGAAGACCCTGAGATAGCTGCAGAGCGTCTGCATTTCCCCGCATTGACACCGTTGTATCCTCAAACCAAGCTTGTACTGGAGACAGCTCCTGCACGTGTTTCCACTCGCCTGATGGATCTTCTCTCTCCTGTTGGACTGGGTCAGCGTGGATTGATTGTGGCTCCGCCAAAAGCGGGGAAAACCATGCTGATCAAAGAGATTGCCAACAGCATTACTGAAAGCCGGCCGGATATCCACTTGTTTGTCTTGCTCATTGATGAGCGTCCGGAAGAGGTGACAGATATGCAGCGATCTGTCAAAGGAGAGGTAGTTGCCTCGACTTTTGACGAGTTGCCTGAGAATCACATCAAAGTTGCTGAGCTTGTCTTGGAGCGTGCGAAGCGACTGGTTGAGCACAAAAAAGACGTGGTGATCCTGCTGGATTCCATTACGCGTCTCGCGCGTGCCTACAACTTGGTTATTCCTCCAAGTGGTCGAACGTTGTCCGGTGGTATTGATCCGGCAGCCTTCCATCGTCCGAAGCGCTTTTTTGGTTCAGCACGGAACATTGAAGAAGGTGGCAGCTTGACCATTTTGGCTACGGCTTTGGTTGAGACTGGCTCCCGTATGGACGATGTGATCTATGAGGAGTTCAAAGGAACCGGAAACATGGAGCTTCATTTGGATCGCAAGCTGGCGGAGCGCAGAATTTTCCCGGCGATCGATATCCGCCGTTCGGGTACGCGCCGCGAAGAGCTTCTGCTCACCAAAGAAGAGCTGGATAAGCTGTGGATGATCCGGAAAAACATGAATGAAACAAATGAGTTTGTAGACTCCTTTATTAAAAAGTTGGCAGATACAAAAACAAACGAAGAATTTTTGCAAACCCTTGAATCTAAGCAACAGGGCAGAGGGAAAGCAGCTAGCACGACGGTGAGTTCATGATGACTCACCGTCATTTTTTTTGTGGCGTTGGCATACCGTTAGGAAGGGAGCTGGAAAAGAAGGAGGAGATGCTTCGTGGAGTACGTGCAAGTTATCGCTCCGGTAGAGTCACAGATGGAAGCGAAAAAAGCAGTCGTGGAGCAGGCGCTATTTCAAGCGTTTAATCCCTATGCCAGTCTCGCTTCACCTGCACCAGTAACGAAAGGAAATTCAGTGGTGTACGCTGTTCGGCAAGGAGATACGCTATCCGGTATTGCCCAGCGCTACGGTCTTTCTTTAAAAAATTTGGTGGAGGCTAATAGCCTTACGAATCCCCATCTGTTAAGTGTGGGCATGAAGCTAATCATCAAGCGTGATGAAGTCGGACATATGGTGAAACGCGGAGAAACATTGGATTACATAGCAAGGCGATACGGTGTGAGTCGGGAATCGTTAATCGAACGAAATCCGCTACTAAAATGGCTGTCGGACAACCTGTATGTAGGACAGGTCGTGTATATTCCCATAGCTAAAGGCAATCCGATGTTGGGCAATGATCCTCAGCAGAAGCGAAGTGCCGTTCAAGCGTCAAGTCGACAAGTTATTACAAGGATTCGCGGCAGTCTAAGTTGGCCTGTCAGAGAAGCAACGCTTACAAGCGGATTTGGAGCGCGTTGGGGAAAAGAACACAAGGGTGTAGATTTGTGGAATGAACAGGAATCAAAAACCCCAATCTTGGCAGCGAGGGCAGGAGTTGTTGTGGAGGCAGGCGCCAACCGATCAGGGTATGGGCGGATGGTCGTGATTGATCACGGAGATGGCTTGCAAACCTTTTATGCCCATATGCGTCTGTTGCTCGTGTCACCTGGTCAAACCGTAGATGCGGGTGAGATATTGGGATACATGGGGCAAACGGGTAACTCTACGGGCTACCATTTGCACTTTGAAGTGCGCCAGGATGATGTGCCGATCAATCCACTTCCCTATCTTGGCAGGTAACCCTATACAATTTACATT
Source organism: Brevibacillus sp. BC25 (assembly GCF_000282075.1). Classification (NCBI taxonomy): domain Bacteria; kingdom Bacillati; phylum Bacillota; class Bacilli; order Caryophanales; family Paenibacillaceae; genus Brevibacillus; species Brevibacillus sp. BC25. The sequence continues at coordinate 38,361 of NZ_AKIX01000074.1, read as the reverse complement.
GCTTTTTCAATGCGATACAATGGGCAAAGCAAAGAAGCGAGGCGATTTTCCCATGTATTTAGTTTACGCAGATGAAAAAGGCAATGTATACGACCACCCAGGTCTTTTTGCAGTGGCTCGTAACGGAGATATATTGACAGAAATTCTGGAAGAAGAACTGATCCCGCTCCCGGAAGGATCGACGTTGGTCAGTTTGCCAGACACCGAGCCGATTGGAATGGACCCTGAGACAGGTGAAATGGTCAAGTTGGATGGCTGTACAGCAGTAGGTGCACTTGTGCCACAAGGAATTACAAGGCTATTGCTGCCAGGCTACGTGAAAACGAACAAGGAAAGCAAGCTGCCATTGTTTGGCTATTCCGCAGTCGTTTGGAAGGATAACCGTTTCTGGGTAACGGGTCGGGCTAGTGACGATATCTACAAATGGGACCCGTTGAATTTCCCGATGGATGAACTGCGCCAGCGAGTGGCAAAGACGTTGGAGACGTTTCCGCAAAACCGCATTTTGAACCACTTGTCCCACTGTGCGTTGGAGTACGAATGCTTGACGGCCTCCAATAACTTTTTCAACCGCTGGGAAGGCAGCTTGCCTGTTTCCTATACCTGTAATGCCGGTTGCTACGGCTGTATTTCCGAGCAACCAGATGATAGTGGATTCCCTTCTCCACAGACGCGGATGAATTTCAAGCCGACAGAGGACGAGCTGGTGGAAGTCATGCTGCACCACCTGAAGACGCCGGAGAGTATCATCAGCTTCGGACAGGGGTGTGAGGGTGAACCTTCTACGATGGCTTCCATTATTGTTCCTGCTATGCGTCGTGTACGGGAAACGACAGATATGGGCTTTATCAACATCAATACGAATGCGGGCTTGACGGATCACATCAAAGGCATTGTCGATGCCGGCCTTGATCTGATGCGCGTGAGTATCATCAGTGCGATTGACGAACACTATAATGCCTACTACCGCCCGCGCAACTACACGTTGGAAAATGTAGCGCGTTCTGCTGAGTACGCTGCATCCAAGGGTGTGTATACATCGATTAACTACTTGTGCTTCCCTGGCGTGTTTGACCGCGAAGAGGAAATGGAAGCGATGATCGAGTTCATCCGTAGAACAGGCATTAAGCTGATTCAGCTGCGGAATCTGAATATCGATCCAGAGAGCTACTTGGCAATGATTCCAAAGGCACAAGGCGAAGTATTCGGCATGAAGCAAGCCATCGAAATTTATCAGCAGGAGCTGCCAGATGTGGTGATCGGTTCGTTTACACACATTCCTCCAGATCAACTCCAGCGTAGGAAAAACATGGCGTAATCGGCCAACCAGTTGCATTTCGGCAGTGATTCATGCTACTATCTGATATGTGTTTATATAACTCTGTTTCGGCAAACGATTCAGGGCGGAAAGAGGTGTAGAAGAGATGAAACAAAACATTCATCCTAAGTACAACGTAGTAACCGTTAGCTGCGCATGTGGTAACGAATTTGAATCCGGTTCCGTGAAACAAGTGCTGAAAGTGGAGATCTGCTCCAACTGCCATCCTTTCTTCACAGGAAAACAAAAATTCGTTGATGCTGGCGGCCGTGTAGACCGTTTCAAACGCAAATACAATCTGTAATAATCAGAATGTATGGGAACAACCAGGTAGAGCAATCTGCCTGGTTTTGTCTTTTTCTGGCACTGATTTTTTCGGGAGGACAAAACGATGACTGCCATAGTCTGGTTCCGTCGGGATCTGCGCTTGCACGACCATGCTGCTCTGCACGCAGCCATGCTCGCAGGCGATCCGATTATTCCTGTTTATATAGTGGAGGATTCGCTTTGTCGTTCTGCGGCTGTAGGAGATAAGCGACTGTATGCGCATTTTGCCGCGATAGCTGCACTCGGCGACGCTTTGGCTCAACTGGGAGGACGCCTCTTGATCCGCCACGGCAACCCACAGCAAGTGCTCTGTCAATTAGCGCAAGAGACGGGCGCAGATAAGTTGCTTTTCAATCGGGATTATGCGCCAGAAGCTCGCAAGCGAGACGAGCTCGTGTCAGAAGTGTTGAGTAGTCAGGGTGTGGTTGTACATACATGCAAGGATCTGATTTTGCATGAGCCCGGGGAAATTATGACGAAGCAGCGGACACCGTATGCCGTTTTTACACCTTATCGCCGCGTTTGGCAGACGCTCCCAAAAGACCGACCGTTCCCTCAGCCGACAAGATGGAATCTATTTGATCGGTTGAAGGAGTTGGCGAGTGAGCCAGTTCCTACTGTGGAGGCGTTTGGACGAAAACGACCGATCGGTACCGAGTGGGAAATGGAGCAGTTCGGTGAGCGAGCGGCACAGAAACGATTGCAGCAATTTTTAAATGGTGACATTTATACGTATAAAGAAAAACGTGACATGCCAGGGGTGAACGCGACCTCCCGGCTGTCATTTGCCCTAAACACAGGTACTCTGTCTATACGGACGGTGTATCATAGTGTACAGGAAGTGCTTGCTCGAGCGCGGGGTGAGCAGGTTACTTCGATCGAAGCTTTTCTTACGGAACTCATTTGGAGAGAATTTTATCAGCAGGTGCTTTATTTCCATCCACACACGACTGACCATGCCTACCTTCCGCAATTTGAAACGGTTGCTTGGGAAAACAGGAAGGACCTATTTACTCGTTGGTGTCATGGGGAGACGGGCTACCCGATTGTCGACGCAGCCATGAAGCAGTTGAATGAGACGGGATGGATGCACAATCGGCTGCGGATGATTACTGCCTCTTTTTTGACAAAGGATTTGCTTGTTGATTGGCGTTGGGGAATGGCCTATTTCGCACAGCAGTTGGTCGATTTCGATGAAGCAGCAAACATCGGGGGCTGGCAGTGGAGTGCTTCGACTGGTACCGATGCGCAACCGTATTTTCGGATTTTTAATCCTGTTACACAGGGGGAAAAGTTTGATCCAGACGGCGCTTTCGTCAAAAAATATCTTCCCGTTTTGCGTGAAGTACCTCTACAATATATTCATAAACCGTGGGACATGCCGGAGCAAATCCAAGAGCAAGCTGGCTGTAAGATTGGCTTCGACTACCCGATTCCTTGTGTGGACCATGCACAAAGAAGAAAGCTGGCCATGGCCTTGTTTCAGGAGGCAAAAGACCGCCATGCAAAGACTGAGTAACAACTTATAGGCAAAGGGAGATAGAGACGTGGCACAACTATATTTTCGGTATGGAGCGATGAACGCTTCCAAATCCATTCAATTATTGACCGTTGCCCACAACTACGAGCAATCGGGGAAAAAAGTAGTAGTGTTTACTCCGGCAGTTGATGATCGCTATGGCGTGGGAAAAGTTGCTTCGCGTGTGGGGATTAGCAGGGAAGCAATTCCGATTAGCGAAGAGACTGATCTGTATCAAATCGTAGAGGCAGAGTCAGTCAAGCCGCATTGCGTGCTGGTTGACGAGGCTCAGTTCATCAGCCGCCACCATGTGGATCAGCTCGTCAGGATCGTAGACAAGCTGGGCATCCCTGTTATCGTCTATGGCTTGTTGAAAAACTTCAAGAATGAACTCTTCCCTGGCAGTGCCGCCCTGTTGTGCGAGGCTGACAAGGTCGAAGAGATTAAAACCGTTTGTGTTTATTGCAATAAAAAGGCGACGCATATTCTCAAGTTCAAAAATGGACAACCCGTCTACTCTGGGGAGACGATTGAAATTGCTGGAAATGATACGTACAGCAGTGTCTGTCGCAAGCATTACTATACGCCTCCAGTTGCCGAATAAAGAAAGCATAAGCCACCCCCTATTTGTCCCGTGCATGAGCCCAAGAGGCGATGCGCAGACTAAGCAAAACAGGAGGTGGCTTTTTCATGCGGACACAGCCTATTTGGCGAAGCTCGTTGGTCATTCTGGGCTTGATGGCACTCACTTCTGCCCTCACCGTCGGCTGCGGAGGAAATACAGCTAAGCAACAGGGCTATAGTACGGATATGAGGAATACGCAGCACAATATGAAGGTCAGAGGGGATCAAAGCGGCAATACGCTGCAAGGCCGTACTCCTGTTGCTGCAGATCGAGACCCGCTAATGGGGCGCAATCAAAATCCGAATATGGTTACCGGTCAAACGAATGTGCGCAATACGCCAGTCGAAGTAACCAATATGGAGAGGATGGCCATGTCGGTGAAAGGTGTAGAAAATGCTCGCATCACACTCAGCGATGCCAATGCATATGTTACTCTTGACCTTGTGCATAACATCACTGCGAATCAAGCGCGTACCATCGAGCAGCAGGTCATTTCACTTCTTCGGGAAAGAATTCCAAACTACGATTTTCACTTAACCTCGCATGACGGTTACCATCGCTGACAGTGAGCAGGACGTATGTAGCAAGGCTCGGCATAGCCGGGCCTGTTTGGCATCGGTAAAACATTTCCAGTAATAATGCACTTTGACTTCTTACGCCTTTCCTCCTATAATTTATCTGTTATAACCGTTTTTATGGTAGATAGCATTTTATCGCAATTCATATCTAACATACATGCTACCAAGGCTTCGCCTGCGCCAAAAGGCTATTATTCTTTGCGATGGGGTGAAATAAAAATGTTTACACGCTTATCTGCAGTCGAAGAGCGTTTTGAAGAAGTAACGAATCTCCTATGTGACCCCGACGTCATTAGTGATACAAAACGCTTGCGTGAACTGTCTAAGGAACAATCTTCGTTGGAAGAGACGGTAACGACATACCGTGAATATAAATCAGTGGTGAGTCAAATCGACGACGCGAAAGCGATGCTGGAAGAGAAACTGGATGACGAGATGCGTGAAATGGTCAAGCTCGAACTCAGTGAATTGTCAGCACGCAAGGAACAACTGGAAGATCGCTTGAAGATCCTCTTGCTTCCAAAAGACCCGAACGATGAGAAAAACGTGATTGTGGAAATCCGCGGTGCTGCGGGCGGCGATGAAGCTGCATTGTTTGCAGCGGTGCTTTTCCGGATGTACACGCGTTTTGCGGAGCGGAACGCTTTTAAAATTGAAGTGTTGGAGGCAAGCCCAACCGATATCGGCGGATACAAGGAAATTGTCTTCTCGCTGTCTGGCCGCGGTGCTTACAGCAAAATGAAATTCGAAAGTGGCGCGCATCGTGTGCAACGTATCCCGGCTACTGAGTCCGGTGGACGCATCCATACTTCTACTGCGACTGTACTGGTTCTGCCAGAAGCAGAAGACGTAGAAGTGGAAGTACACGAAAAAGATATCCGCATCGATACGTTCTGCTCCAGTGGTGCGGGCGGTCAGAGCGTTAACACGACCAAGTCAGCGGTTCGCGTAACGCATATTCCTACAGGGATCATGGTTTCTTGTCAGGACGAGAAATCCCAGCATTCCAACAAAGACAAAGCGCTGCGTGTATTACGCGCACGTCTGTTTGATTTCTACATGCAACAACAAAATGCGGAAGCAGATGCTACGCGCAAAAGCTTGGTAGGTACTGGTGACCGAAGCGAGCGCATCCGCACGTATAACTATCCACAAAGCCGAGTGACCGACCACCGCATCGGTCTGACCCTGCACCGACTGGAATCGGTATTGGAAGGCGAAATGGATGAAGTGATCGACAACCTGATCATGCATGAACAAACGGAGCTTTTGAAAAGCCATGCACACTCAGCTTGATTGGTCTGATGTCACGACGATTCGAGAAGCCCTATTACGGGCTTCTTCCTTTTTGCGGGAAAAAGGGACAAAGGATCCTTTGTTCGAAGCGGAGCTAATGATTCGTCATTGTCTCGACTGGGATCGAACGCGCTTTTTAATGGCGATGACGGATTCAATCGATCCAGAAACATTGGTGAAGCTGGACGGACTGTGCGTGCGCAGGGCGAATAACGAGCCATTGCAATACATGTTTGGCGAACAGGAGTTTTACGGGCGTCCTTTTAAGGTGCGACCAGGTGTGCTGATCCCAAGACCAGAAACGGAAATACTGGTAGAGCAAGTGATGGCTGCTGCTGCAAAGCTATGGCCTGAACGGGAAGAGCAATCCGTGGTGGATATCGGCACAGGGAGCGGAGCCATCTGCATTACGCTCGCTTTAGAAAAACCGCAATGGCGCGTGACTACGGTGGACCTGTCTCCTGAGGCAACGGCAATCGCTAGGGAAAATGCTAGTCGTCTCGGTGCAGATGTCCGCTTTCTACAAGGGGATTTGGTGCAGCCGCTTTTGGAAGCAGGCGAAAAGGTAGACATTCTCGTGTCCAATCCACCATATATCCCGAGTCGCGATGTCGAGGAGCTGGACGATGAAGTGCGCGTACATGAACCTCGCTTGGCTTTGGATGGCGGCGAAGATGGACTGGATTGCTATCGTCGACTGTGTGAGGCGCTGCCGAATCTATTGAAAGAAAGAGCGGTCGTAGCGTTTGAGGTAGGCATTTATCAGGCTGGGGATGTAGCAGAATTGATGAAAGCATCCGGTGTCATGGATGAGGTAGAGATTGTTCCAGATTTGGCGGGGATCGAGCGAGTTGTTATCGGAGTGAGACGATAGCGCTGACTCGTCTCGCCTTTTTTATATAGGGAATGAATGTTTGAAATCGTGTGAATCCGTCCATACTGATTGCTAAAGAGAGAAGATCAGTATAGAGGGAGACGGATAACGATGAAACGGATGTTGTTTATGGCATTTAGCCTGTTTATGCTTATGATGAGCTGGGAGGGGCAGCTTACTTCGGCCAATGTGTTGGATAATGGGCCGATCCCTCAGGAATCCGTTCGCTTGCGCATTATTGCGAACAGCGATTCTGTCCAAGATCAATGGTTAAAGCGCGAAGTCAGAGATGCGATTATCGCTCAAATGAATACGTGGGCGGACGATATCAAGACTTTGGAGGAAGCAGAGCAAGTCATTCAATCCGAATTGCCTGTCCTTCAACAAGTTGTAGACAAGACGATCAAGGAACGCGGTTTTTCGTACAAAGCTGTAGTGGATTTTGGTGAAGTCCCTTTTCCGACGAAGCTGTATGGCTCCTATGTGTATCCTGCGGGTAATTACCGAGCAGTCCGTGTACAAATTGGAGAGGCAAAAGGTCAAAACTGGTGGTGTGTCTTGTTCCCGCCCCTCTGCTTTATTGACATGTCCAATGGCGACGCTGTACAAGCCGAGCCAACTCCAGAGCCTGAAGAATCTGAGCAAACGACAGTAGCTGTATCCGAGGAAGAGGAAGAGGAAGACTACGATCGATTTGATAGAAAGCAAGTAGCGGTCGTACCCCTAGAAGAGAACGAAGTAGGGCTAAATTCCGAATCAAATAAAGTGGACGCTGAGCAAACAGAAGTAGAGGTAGACGAGTCCGAAGAGGTAGAAAAAGTAGAAGGAGTAACTGCCTCTGCTCCTGAAGTAGAAGTGCGATTTTACTTATGGGAAAAAATCGAGAGCTGGCTCTCTTAAGCTGGACATAAAAAACGACACCCGCCATACGTGCAGGTGTCGTTTTGAATTGCTACGATTACTTTTTGAACAAAGCCTCACGAATCTCAGGCTTCAACAGACCTTGGTAACGATGTGCAGGGATCGCGAACTCTGGCATTCCTGCTGCATAAGCGGCAATTTCGTATTGACCAAAATGAATGACCAGGTTGCCGTCTTTAAAGGAGAAGCCTTGATCCTCTCTGATGCTTTCGAATGCATCGTAAGGGTTAAAGCCATCCGCCTCGGTCTCTGCTTTGATTTGTTGTGAAATGATTTGATTGAGAATGGTACGGTAGTCGTAGCCAGACTGGAACAGGTCAGCCAGCTTCAGCTCTTTTGCCTTGGCCTGATTATCGATGGAGTAATACGTAACATCCGTCATGCCATGTGCTCCGCCCGTATAAATGTATGTTTGTACGGAAAAAGAAACGAGTTTGCCAGCATTGTGTACCTCATAGGAGATGTCGAGTGCGTGAGGGCGGGGCTCCCAGCCGTGTTTTTTCGCTTCTGCCGCATCTTCTTTGCCGGCTTTTTGTCCTTCCGTCAAGCCTGTCTGTGCTTCTTTCAGCAGAGTAGCGTTCAGTTTTGCTTCAAAAGCTTTATCCTTCATCCCGCTAATCACTGGGATGGATACTTTACCTTGAAATTCTTTCGTATCGACCGTAATGGTTTTTGGTGTGAACACGACACCGTTAGCTTGTGGCTTTGGCGCTTGTACAGCAGGCTTTGTGGAGGTTGCAGGTGAAGCAGGTGCTGCAAATACTGGAGCAGCGACGGCTGTTAACAAGACAGCAGTGCCAAGCAAGCTGGAAGCTAAGGATTTAAAAGATGACATTTCATTCACGGTCCTTTCGATAAAGGGAAAGTTATTGTTTTGTTTTCGTGTTCATTCTACTACAAGGCAAAGACGGATGAAGTTAAAAAAAGGTAACAATGTTCTCTTTTCCACGCTGTTCAGAAAAGTTATTCACAAGTTACCCACAGCCTGTTGAAAACTTTTTGGTGCACATCTATACTTAAGGCACTCCTTACAAAGAAACGAGCTAGAGAAAGGATTTTTTAACGATGGAAATGAATTTTGTGACAAAAGTCTGGTCTGTGGATAACGATGTGGAAAATCAGCATAGTTGTGCACAGATTGTGGATGCGGCCCGTTTTCTTCGAGAAGGGGCAGTTGTCGCGTTTCCCACAGAGACGGTTTACGGCTTGGGAGCGAATGCATTATTAGATGAAGCGGTGGGAAAAATATTTACAGCAAAAGGCAGACCCAGCGATAATCCGCTGATTGTACATATTGGGGCGTGGGACCAGTTGTCCACAGTAGCAAGTGAGGTTCCGGAGAAAGGGAAAAAGCTGATGGAGGCGTTTTGGCCAGGACCGTTGACGGTGATTTTGCCAAAAACGGATCAGGTAGCTTCGCTGGTAACGGCAGGATTGGATTCGGTCGGGGTTCGTATGCCTGATCATCCGATTGCCTTGGCTTTGATCAAGGAAGCGGGGGTACCGATCGCAGCTCCGAGCGCCAATCGCTCTGGACGTCCGAGTCCAACGACAGCGGCGCATGTATTGGCTGATTTGGATGGACGCGTAGCAGGTGTAGTCGATGGTGGGGCAACAGGTGTTGGGGTAGAGTCTACTGTTATTGATGTGACGCAGGACCCGCCCATGATTCTGCGCCCAGGCGGCATCACACGAGAGCAAATGGAACCAGTGATTGGCTACGTGGAGCTCGATCCATCTTTTCAAGTGGGAGCAGCCGAGGCACCGCGCTCTCCAGGGATGAAATATACGCATTACGCTCCTGAAGGGGAAATGTGGTTAGTATCAGGAGAGAGTGAAAAAGTTCGGGCGAAAATGGAAGACATTCTGCAACAGGCGAAGCAACACGGTCAAAAAACGGGTGTGTTGGCAACGGAAGAAACAGCTCCTTTTTGGCAAAGTCACGCCGCGGCAGATGTCGTTCTAGTGGTCGGATCACAAGCGGATCTGGAAGTGGTTGCCCAACAGCTTTATGCTGTGCTGCGAGAATTCGACGATCAAGAAGTGCAGTATATTGTCGGTGAGACTTTCCCGCGAAACGGGTTGGGTATGGCTGTAATGAATCGCTTGGAAAAGGCTGCTGGAGGCCGTGTCTTGTCCGTGTAAACCTGTCCTAAACTCCCCCTTGTCCGCATAAGGTGAAGAGACGGGAGGGGAGCTGCTTGGACCAGGTGTTATTCCAATGGGGGCAATTTTTGACGTTGCTCATTATTGCTTTCGCCTTAAGTATGGATGCCTTTTCGTTAGGAATTGGCGTAGGGATGGTCGGGATTCGGTTACGAGAGATTATCAAAGTAAGTATCACCATCGGACTGTTTCACATTATGATGCCGATCATCGGGATTGTCGTTGGAGCGTACTTGTCCGATTTGGTTGGAGATATAGCCGTGTTTATTGGCGGCGGTGTCCTGATGATCATCGGCTTGCATATGCTATGGAATGGCTTCGTTCAAGGGGATCAAAAAAGTGTATTGAAGACAAAAGGGTTCGGACTGATGCTCTTCGCATTAAGTGTCAGCCTGGATGCTTTCACCGTCGGTTTCTCGTTCGGCTTGATCGAGGTCAATAGAATTTTGGCCATCTCCCTTTTTGGAATAATGGGTGCCACCATGTCCTACTTCGGTTTATTGTTAGGCAGGAGTGTGGGAGGGTGGCTTGGGGATTATAGCGAATTAGTAGGTGGACTTATTTTGTTTGGTTTTGGGTTAAAATTTATAATATAACCGGACTGATTAATAGGAGAGGAGGAACGATACGTGAAACGGATACTTTTCGTCTGTACAGGAAATACGTGCCGAAGCCCAATGGCAGAAGCGTTGTTCCGTTCGAAGACAGACGGGCAGGGACTTGAGATACGCTCAGCTGGCGTGGCGGCATTTGCCGGTCAGGATGCCTCCTTGCACGCCAAACAAGTATTAGATGAACGAGGAATTGCCCACGATCATAAGTCCAGCAAGGTAGACGAAGGGTTGATTGAATGGTCTGATGTCATTTTGACGATGACACACGGTCACAAGCGCGCGATCTTGACGTATTTCCCCTCAGCGGCTGAAAAGGTGCATACCCTGCAGGAGTTCGTTGGGGTTGAAGGCTTTAGTGATATTGCTGATCCGTATGGGGGATCACTGATGGATTATCGTAGGTGTGCCGAAGAAATCGATGAGTCACTGGAGAGGCTCTCCATGATGCTCAAGGACCCAGGTCTTCGTAAATCAGTGGATGAATAGGGTGCTGGTGTATAGCCAGGGCCTTGTTTTTTGTGATAGTACGAACAATTTTTTAGTGATTTGATAAAAATGTTCACTTTTTACTTATTGTTTTTTGATGTATACTAGACGAAGATTATGAGACAAGCGAGGGATGACAGATGAAAGTAGCACTTGCTGCTGATCACGGTGGATACAAGCTAAAAGAGGAGATCAAGACTCTGCTGGCCTCCATGAACATCCAGACGGAAGACTTCGGCTGCACCTGCGAGGAATCGGTTGATTATCCCGATTATGCTTTGCCGGTAGCGGAAAAGGTGGCAGCGGGGGAGTTTGATCGAGGCATTCTCGTTTGCGGAACAGGTATTGGTATGTCGATCGCAGCCAACAAGGTTCCAGGCATCCGTTGTGCACTTGTGCATGATACGTTTTCTGCACGCGCTACCCGTGAGCATAACAACACCAATGTGTTGGCGATGGGTGAGCGGGTCATTGGACCGGGTCTTGCGCTTGATATCGTGAAAATTTGGTTGGAAACAGAGTTTCAAGGTGGTCGCCACGAGCGCCGTGTGGAAAAGATTTCCCAAATTGAAGCGAAGCATGCGGGAGTGAAGTAAGTGGATTTATCCGCTATCGAAAAACAAATCAGTGACATTGTCGAAGAAGTAGCCGATATGGCAGAGTTGAAAGCTGGACAACTCATGGTGATTGGGTGCAGTACCAGCGAGGTGCTCGGGGAGCATATCGGTAAAGCTGGCAGCCAAGACGTAGCGAAAGCTCTGTATCCTGGGATTCAATCTGTTGTAGAGAAGCGCGGCTTTGCTGTTGCCTTTCAATGTTGTGAACATTTGAACAGGGCTCTGGTCGTCGAGCGTGAGGTTGCATTGCGATACGGACTGGAAGAAGTCTCGGTTGTTCCCGTTCCGACTGCTGGTGGCTCTATGGCTGCGCATGCATTTACACAGTTCACGGATGCAGTCGTTGTGGAGCATATTCTCGCGCACGCAGGCATTGATATCGGCCATACGCTTATCGGCATGCATCTGAAGCATGTGGCAGTACCGGTGCGTCCGACACAGCGTCTCGTTGGACAAGCACATGTTACGGCAGCGCGTACGCGCCCCAAGCTAATTGGCGGACCGCGTGCCGTGTATGAGAAGACACCACTGAATGAAAGCTGCACGTAAAAGAGGAGGAGAAACTATTATGCTAGATTTTTTGCGTAATCAAGACCCGCAAGTAATGGAAGCCGTTCAACTGGAGCTCGGAAGACAACGCGACAAGATTGAGCTGATTGCTTCTGAAAACTTCGTAAGCCGCGCAGTTATGGAAGCAATGGGAACCGTTTTGACGAACAAATACGCAGAAGGATATCCAGGCCGTCGCTATTACGGTGGTTGCGAGTATGTGGATATCGTGGAAAATATCGCGCGCGACCGCGTAAAAGAAATTTTTGGCGCAGAGCATGCAAACGTACAACCACACTCCGGTGCTCAGGCGAACATGGCAGTATACTTTACAATTCTTCAGCCTGGCGACACCGTACTGGGAATGAATTTGTCCCACGGTGGTCACTTGACGCATGGTAGTGCAGTAAACTTCTCTGGTACTCTGTACAATTTCGTTGATTACGGTGTAGACGAAGATACTCACCTGATTAACTATGAAGTTGTCCGTGCAAAAGCATTGGAGCACAAGCCAAAACTGATCGTTTGTGGTGCGAGTGCCTACCCGCGTACGATTGATTTTGCTAAGTTCCGTGAGATCGCAGATGAAGTGGGCGCGTACTTCATGGTGGACATGGCCCACATCGCTGGTCTGGTTGCGGCAGGTCTGCATCCAAACCCAGTACCGCACGCGCATTTCGTTACTTCTACGACGCATAAGACTCTGCGTGGACCACGTGGCGGTTTGATTTTGTGCAAGGAAGAATTCGCGAAAGGCATCGACAAATCCGTGTTCCCAGGCGTTCAAGGTGGTCCATTGATGCACGTCATCGCAGCAAAAGCGGTTGCCTTCGGCGAAAACCTGCAACCAGAGTTCAAGGATTACGCAGCTCGCATCATCAAGAATGCACGTGCATTTGCGGAAAGCTTGACTGCTGAAGGTCTGACGCTTGTTTCCGGCGGAACGGATAACCACCTCGTTTTGGTTGATGTAAGCAAAATCGGCCTGACAGGTAAAGTGGCTGAGCATCTGTTGGACGAAGTAAGCATTACTACGAACAAAAATACCATTCCTTACGATACACAAAGCCCGTTTGTTACAAGCGGTGTGCGCATGGGTACGCCAGCAGTAACAAGCCGCGGTTTTGATGAGGAAGCGATGAAAGAAGTAGCAGCGATTATCGCTCTGACATTGAAAAACCCAGAGGATGCTGCAAAGCACGAGGAAGCACGCCAACGTGTGGCAGCTTTGTGCCAACGTTTCCCGATGTATGAAGGCTTGAATATCTAAGCAAGGCAACGAGAAGCAGACCCAGTGGAAATTTTCCCATATGGGTCTGCTTTTTTTTTCACTTCCCGGCTGTAATTAGGGATCGAGGATGCGAAAAAGTACGAAGATTAGGCAAATTGACGGCGCCACTCTCACCAGCTATTATAGAAAGGATGTATTGATAGGGAAACGGAGGAAATGACATGAGCCGTGTATATGTGTTTGACCATCCGCTGATTCAGCATAAAGTTACGTATATTCGTGACAAGAATACAGGGACCAAGGAATTTCGCGAACTGGTAGATGAAGTGACTACTCTGATGGGCTATGAAATTACCCGTGATATGCCGTTGGAGCAAACCACCATCGAAACACCAGTGGCTACCTGTCAGTCGAATGTAATTGCTGGTAAAAAAGTAGGGTTGGTACCGATTCTGCGTGCTGGTCTTGGTATGGTGGATGGCCTGATGAGGCTGATTCCTGCTGCCAAAGTAGGACACGTAGGTCTTTACCGTGATCCGGAAACCCTACAGCCTGTTGAGTATTATGTGAAGCTGCCATCTGATGTTGCTGAGCGTGAGTTGATCGTAACTGACCCGATGCTGGCGACTGGTGGCTCTGCTGTTGCCGCTCTTACTGCTTTGAAAAAACGTGGAGCGAAAAACTTGAAACTGATGTGCCTCATCGCTGCTCCAGAAGGAATCAAGCTGGTTCAGGACGAGCATCCTGATGTAGATATTTACGTAGCGGCTGTTGATGAATATTTAAACGACCATGGATACATCGTGCCAGGCTTGGGCGATGCGGGTGACCGCTTGTACGGCACGAAGTAGTCGGAGAGGGAAAAACGGATGAAAACTGTAAAAGTAATGACGGTATTTGGCACACGTCCAGAAGCGATCAAAATGGCGCCGCTTGTTCATGAATTGAACAAGTACAGCGAGCAGATTGAATCGGTCGTTTGCGTGACGGCCCAACATCGTCAAATGCTCGATCAGGTTTTGGACATTTTTGATATTCAACCAGACATTGATTTGAACATCATGAAGGATCGCCAAACGCTGGTGGGTGTGACCACTCGTGCATTGGAGAGTCTGGATGAAACGATGAAGGAAGTAAAACCGGACATTGTCCTCGTACACGGGGATACGACAACCACTTTTGTTGCGAGTCTGGCTGCTTTTTACAATCAGGTAGCGATCGGACACGTGGAAGCGGGCTTGCGCACATGGGACAAGTATTCGCCTTTCCCGGAAGAGATGAACCGTCAGTTGACAGGTGTAATGGCTGACCTTCATTTCTCTCCGACCAATGGATCGGCTGACAATCTTCGTCGCGAAGCAAAGCCGGAAGAGAGCATCTACGTGACAGGAAACACAGCGATTGACGCGCTGAAAACAACGGTTCGTGAGGATTACACGCATCCGGTGCTTGATCGCGTAGCTGGTCAGAAGCTGGTGCTGATGACGGCACACCGCCGCGAAAATTTGGGCGAGCCGATGCGCCGTATTTTCCGTGCAGTTCGAAGACTGGTGGACGAGCATCCTGAGATTGCGGTTGTGTATCCGGTTCACTTGAATCCTGCTGTACAAGAAGTGGCGCAGGAGATTCTCGGAAACCACGATCGCATTTCGTTGATCGAACCATTGGATGCCCTTGATTTCCACAACTTCGCTCGTCGTGCCCATCTCATCTTGACCGATTCCGGCGGGGTGCAGGAGGAAGCGCCGTCTCTTGGCGTACCAGTCCTGGTTCTGCGCGATACGACAGAACGTCCTGAGGGGATTGAAGCAGGCACGTTGAAGCTCGTGGGAACCGACGAAGAGCAAGTTTATGCAATGGCAAAAGAATTGCTGACCAACCAAGCGGCTTACGATGCAATGGCGCATGCTGTCAACCCGTACGGGGATGGCGAGGCTTCCCGCCGTATCGTAGAAGCAATCCTCTATCATTTTGGTTTGCGAGCTGAACAACCAGAGCCTTTCCAACCAGGTCAGTAACATACAGCTAGGAAAACCCGCCAGGTACCGTTCGTCAAAACCGGGCGGGTTTCTTGT
Source organism: Brevibacillus sp. BC25 (assembly GCF_000282075.1). Lineage (NCBI taxonomy): Bacteria > Bacillati > Bacillota > Bacilli > Caryophanales > Paenibacillaceae > Brevibacillus > Brevibacillus sp. BC25. The sequence goes on along the minus strand of NZ_AKIX01000074.1, from coordinate 23,165 downwards.
TGTAGAGGGATATTTTGGTTTTCGATGACTGACGATTTGGCATGTTTTTCTAATAGAGAATCGAGAGAATTGGCGAAACTATCCATGACCTTTTGCGTCTAATATTTAGTTGCTTGGCTTAGAGGGTAGAAAGACAGAGTTTGGAATACGGAGAGGAGTTACCAACATGAGAGCGCAAAGGATAGTGACGCTGCTCACGGCCACGACTATGGCCTGGGGAGCTTTTGTTCCGTTTGTGCCGTTTGCGACCAATGTCGCACACGCCAGAGCGGAGACAAGTGCATTGAATATGATGTGGCAAACCCCAATTGGTGAGGGGACCACTTTGCAGAAATATACGAAATCATTTGCCAATCAAGTAGTCACGATCATGGTGACCAAGGTTGATCTGAACAATCCTTACGTTGAGGTAAAACCGGTATACGGAACGAAAGGCAAGCTGACTGACAGGCAGACGGTTACACAAATGGCGCGTGAAACAGGAGCTGTATCAGCAATCAATGCCGACTTTTTTAACATGTCGAAGCGGGGAGCGCCGTTTGGCATTGTCATGAAAGACGATGAACTCATTTCTTCCATGGGCTTGGTCTCCTACTGGTACGCCCTAGGTTTGACGGGAGACAAGATGGCCATCGTCGATAAGTTTGGTTTTGGCGGCAAGGTTACTGCTCCTAATGGTGCTACCTATTCGATTCAGGGAGTTAACAAGGAAGAGTACAACCCAAGTGAAGGACGAAAGAGTCACCAGAACCAACTGAACGTCTATACCCCTTCCTTTGGCAAAAACAGCTTGGGGACGATATCGGGCTATAAAGATGTCGTCGAGATTCTGTTTGTAGACAACGTAGCCAAAGAAGTTCGTGTGAATCAACCTGGCGTATACATACCTTACAACGGCTATGTCCTTTGGGGACATGGAGCAGCAGGAGCATTTCTCAAACAAAACTTCCCAGTAGGCGCTACTGCGACAGTTGAATATCAAACGACACCGCAAACCCTCGACTTGAAACATGCGGTGGGTGGCAATGTCATTTTGGTCGATCAAGGGAAAGCACTGTCATCCTTTCAAGCGGACAAGTCCATCACGAACAAAACGGCGCGGACAGCGGTCGGTGTTTCCCAGGACGGAAAGACTTTGTACATGGTCACGATCGATGCGAGCCAAGGCGTTTATTTGGACGAGCTGGCAAAGATCATGGCGGAGCTCGGCTCTTATCGGGCTGTAAACTTTGACGGTGGTGGCTCTACGACCATGGCAGCTCGCATGCTGGGTGAGACACACGCGAATCTGGCGAATAAGCCGAGCGGCGGTGCTGAGCGTCGTGTGCCTACTGGACTGGCTGTATACAACACGGCACCTGCTGGAGAATTGAGAGGCTTCCAAATCGATGTACCGTCAGATGTGCTTATCGGACAAACCATCACGCTCAGCGCATCCAAAGGATATGACGTTCATTACCAGCCGTATGCGATCAATGCAGGCGATGTGAGTTGGGATGGTAGTCAGTCCGAAGCGGGAAGCGTAAATGGCAAGCAATTCACACCAGCTCGATCCGGCAAGATCACATTGACTGCGCGATTGGGCAATGTGACGCAAAATAAAGATATTCAAGTGATTTCCGGCAACGATGTGCAGCAAATCATCGTTTCGCCGAATCCGATCACGATTGCACCGGGACAATCCCTTAATCTCGATGTCAAAATCAAAACGAAAAAGGGCTCTACAGTACAAGCGACTCCACTTAGCGTAAAAGCGAGTGTCGATTCTTCTGTAGCGACGATTAACGACAATCTGCAGCTGGTAGCAGGCAATGAGCCGGGCAACGGAAACCTGACCATTACGTATGATGGCGTGTCGACAACCGTACCATTTGCTGTCGGACAATTTGAGCAGCCATGGCTCACCTTCGATAATCAGGCCGGTATGTACCATGCGGCAAATCCATCCAGCATCAGTTCCGCTGGTTCGTTCGCGCTCGTTTCCGATCAGACATTCCGCACGAAGAAGGCAGCGAAGCTAGTGTACAACTTCTCTGGAGCACCAGCGAACAACATGCGGATTTCGTACGGCGTTCTGGGGGCAAAACCTGTGACCATCCCTGGCAAACCACTCGGATTGGGCTTGTGGGTCAATGGAGACAACAGCGGACATTGGCTCCGTGCAGAAGTAGTCGATGCAAACGGCAAGCCGGTCTACCTTGATCTGGCAAAAGAGATCAATTGGACAGGCTGGAAACAGGTTAAAGGATACTTCCCGAGCAATGTTGCGTATCCGTTGCAACTGAAGAGTGTGTATGTCGTTGACCAAGCCAATGATGGCATTACACACGACAAAGGAACACTGTACATCGACGAATTCTCGCTCCTCTTGGGCAACCAGACAGGTCAACCGAGCGATGTAGCTGTTGTCCCTGAACTGCCAGGCAGCATGTCCCTCGGGGCGGAGCTCGATCTCCATTATTCCCTTGCAAATACTGCACCTTACCTGGATAGTGCGCTGATTGATGTGGAGTCGATCGTGACCCAGCCGATGCCAGGATATGTGCCTGCTGATTATTCGTTTACGATTAAGCCGGGCGAACTAAAAGCAGGACAAGAGGACGCGATTTCCACTTCGTCGATTCAGTTGACCTTGGCACCGAAGCAATGGCTCGCTGGAAAAGGCGTTGGACTCTTGTACGTAAACGAAGTGAACAATACATTGGATCCGCTGCTGGGAACCATGAATGCTCAAGGTCAGTGGGTATATGAAGTCAATAGCTACGGCAAGTACATTCCGTACTATCTGGACAATGCAGGCACGAGCAGCACTGGATTTACAGATATCGCGAAGCATCCAGCCAAGGCAGAAATCACCTACATGACGGAACAGGGCTACGTGAAGGGTTTGACGGAGACGACGTTCGGCCCAGAGGTTTCCTTGACCAGAGCACAGTTCGTCACCTTGCTCGCGCGCACTTTTGAATGGGAGCTTCCATCCTCACCAAAGCTGAAATTCAAGGATAAGGTGCCTTCCTATGCGCAAGGTGCCGTACAGGTAGCTGTTTCCAAGGGCCTGGTGAAGGGGTATAACGATAATACTTTCCGTCCGGATCAGCCGGTGACTCGCGCAGAGGCCGCAGTCATTCTCGATCGTCTCGTGAATAAAAAGGGAGCGACGAAAAAGGTCTCCGATAAAGGGACATGGCCATCCTGGGCATCTACATCCATCAACAACATGGTTGGACTCGGTCTGATTGATCCAGTCGGAGGAAATTATCAGCCGAATAAACCGACGACGAGAGCAGTGTGTGTCGTTGCACTGTATCGCATCTTGCATCAAGATAAATAGAATCGGAATATAAAAGGTCAAGCTTCTCTAGCGAAGAGGAGCTTGACCTTTTTGAGTTTTAGGAGGTATCGATGAGCTGACAAAGCTGGTGAGAAGAAAAAGCGCAGGGCTCGTAGACCTTGACAACGCCTACCCAGTCGGAACTTCCAAAAGGGGACCACGTTTGTCGAACACTTCTTCCTTGAGAAGCCTCCGCCCGTAGGGTGGCTTTGGCTCGACGGTCCCCTTTTGGAAGTGGAGACGGACAGTAAATCCCCCTTGCGGGCGTGTCAGAGTTGAAGAGAACTGCGCTTTTTCTTCTCCTCCACTATGTTGACTCAAACTAGAAGGACCTTCTTAGGTCTTTCTAATTTTCAAGACCGAAAAAAAGCTTTGCCAAAATAGGTTAACCATTTTAAAATAACGGTTAACAAATATATGTTAACCAAGGTTGTGATTTGGTTGTTAAATGGTTATGCAGAGCTCTCTGCCAAAAACAAGCAATACGTTTGGCATCCCTTCACCCAAATGAAAGACTATGTCGCACAGGAGCCATTGATTATTGCGAGAGGAGAAGGGATCAAGCTGTTCGATGTGAACGGCAAGGCTTATTATGACGGTTTTTCCTCTGTGTGGTTGAACGTCCATGGCCACAATGTTCCCGAGCTGAATCAGGCGATCACGGAGCAGCTGGACCAAATTGCCCACTCTACCTTGCTCGGTATGGCAAACGTCCCATCCATTCTATTAGCGGAAAAGCTGATCCACCTCGCTCCAAAAGGATTGAGCAAAGTCTTTTACTCTGACAACGGGGCAACGGCGGTCGAAATCTCACTGAAAATGGCGTTCCAATACTGGCAAAATCGCGGGCAAACCGGGAAGCATTCGTTTATCACGATGAACAATGCCTATCACGGGGATACGATTGGAGCCACCAGTGTGGGAGCCATTCCTCTATACCATCAGGTCTACAAACCACTGCTCTTTTCTCCACATGTCATTCCATACCCATATCCATACCGGCAAGGTGGCGAAGAAGCAGCCGTTCAGACCACATTGAGCAGTTTGGAGAGTTTGCTTAAGGAAAGAGCTCATGAGATTGCGGCGATGATCGTGGAGCCTGTCGTGCAGGGAGCAAGCGGCATGATTATCATGCCGGACGGTTGCTTGAAAAAAATCGCGGAGCTGTTGCGCGCCTATGATGTATTGCTGATCGCAGACGAAGTAGCGACAGGATTTGGACGTACGGGCAAAATGTTCGCTTGTGAGCATGATGGAGTCGTGCCAGACATCATGGCGGTCGCAAAAGGGCTCACGGGAGGGTATTTGCCAGTAGCGGCTACCTTAGTAACCGAGCAGATTTATGATGCTTTTTTCGCCGACTATGAGGAACAGAAAACCTTTTTCCACGGACATTCGTTCACGGGAAATCCACTTGGCTGTGCAGTTGCTCTCGCCAACCTGCGACTGATGGAGGAGCGAGGAGTCGTTCAACAAGTAGCACAAAAAGCAACTGATCTGGATCAATTGTTAAAGCCACTTCGCGACCTGCCTCATGTAGGGGAAATCCGGCAAAAAGGCTTGATGGCGGGAATTGAGCTGGTTCGGGATAAAGGGACCAAGGAGCCTTATCACTGGAATGAGCGGATCGGTGTGCGTGTCTGTCAGATAGCGAGAGAAAAAGGGCTTTTGACACGACCGTTGGGCAACGTCATCGTTTTTATTCCACCGCTTGTATCTACAACCGAAGAATTAGCTGACATGGTTCGGATTTTGACGGAATCGATTCAGGACGTAACGACAGGTGAAACGGAGGAGTGATTGATATGGCTGATCGCCCCTATTCCGGATTGTTCATCACAGGAACAGATACAGGGGTAGGCAAAACGGTTGTGACTGCTGGAATCGCATCCGTGTTGCGTGAGACAGGAGTGGACATAGGGGTTTGGAAGCCAGTCCAGTCAGGAGCACGAGCACATGATGAGGGCAGTGACGCTATGCACTTGAGATCGTGGAGCGGAGTGCCTGACGCGTGTGAGGAGATAGCCCCGCTCTGTTTTGAGGCACCGCTTACCCCTTTTCTGGCTGCGGAAGCAGAGGGGAAAAGCTTGACTATGGAGGACATAATCGCTTGCGGGCGACCCCTGATGGAACGTTATCCGGCACTTCTTGTCGAAGGAGCAGGTGGTCTGATTGTTCCATTGACACCAACCGAAACGATGGCGGATCTTGCTGCTCGACTGAACCTGCCAATGCTCATCGTGGCACGGGCTGGGCTCGGCACGATTAACCATACGCTCTTGTCCGTTTGGTATGCACGGGAACTCGGGATCGAGGTTGTAGGTGTCATCCTGAATCAAAACAATTCAGCTGGCGTCATCGATGAGAGTGCCAAAACAAACGCGAGCATGATTGAGAGCTATGGGGGAGTTCCTGTATGGGGCGTGCTTCCATGGATAGACCAACCGATAGAGCGCCAGCAGTTGACACAGCTGATCCAAGAATGTGTAGACATCGGACAGTTGTGTCAGTGGAGCCATAAATAATAAGAAGAGGAGACGAGAAAATGAAGCAAAGCATCTGTCTGGATTGGAAGGGATACTCTCAAAAAGCGATTACCAAAGAAGAGTTTACGCAGGAAGAGGCAATGAAGGTATTGCAAGCGCCTGATGATGAGCTGCTGCTGGTCATGAACGAAGCTTTTCGCGTCAGAAAGCACTTTTTCGGAAAAAAAGTCAAACTGAACATGATCATTAACGCCAAGAGCGGCCTTTGCCCGGAGGATTGCGGTTACTGCTCGCAGTCGATTGTTTCGAATGCTCCCGTATCCAAGTACACGATGCTGGACAAGGAGACATTGCTCGCAGGTGCGCAAGAAGCCATGAATCGAAAAGCAGGTACATACTGTATTGTCGCCTCAGGTCGTGGTCCCACTGAAAAAGAGCTGGGCCAGGTCATCGAGGCAGTCAAAGAAATCCGCGAGACGATGCCGCTGAAAATTTGCGCGTGCTTAGGAATATTAAGCGACGAACAAGCAACGCGCCTAAAAGATTCTGGTGTTCACCGCTACAACCATAATCTCAACACGAGTCGCAATCATTACGAAGCGATTACTACGACACATACGTACGATCAACGTGTACAGACAGTCGATACCGCGAAAAGAGCAGGGATGTCGCCATGCGCAGGCGTGATCATCGGCATGGGGGAGAGCGATGAGGAGATCGTCGAAATGGCATTTGCCTTGCGCAATCTCGACGCAGATTCCATCCCGATCAATTTTTTAAATGCGATTCCAGGAACCCCGTTGGAGGATAAAGGACGCACTCCGGCAATGAAGGCTCTTCGTGTTCTCGCCTTGTTCCGATTTATTTGCCCAGATAAAGAAATTCGCGTTGCGGGTGGTCGCGAAGTGAATTTGCGCACCTTGCAGCCGCTTTCCTTGTATGCGGCCAACTCGTTGTTTGTTGGCGACTATTTGACGACGCCCGGGCAAGAAATTACGACAGATCACCAGATGATTGAAGACCTCGGGTTTGAAATCGAGCTGTGTGCGCTGTAGTAGGTATACCATGAACACGCGATACACATGGCTGGAAGAAGAATACGATTCGTTGCGGAAACAATCGCTGGCAAGAGAATGGAACACCGTAGAGTCAGCCAGTGATCGCGCAGGCACCTGGATTCAAGTCGAAGGGAAACGATTATTAAACCTGTCATCGAACAACTATTTGGGCTTGGCCCATGATCAACGAATCGTGGAAGCTGGCAAAAAGGCGGCAGAGGAGTGGGGGGCAGGAGGAACTGCCTCTCGTCTCGTCCATGGCAACTACGCGTTGTACGACGAGCTGGAACAACAACTGGCGGCGTGGAAAGAAAGAGAAGGGGCGCTTGTCTTTGCAAACGGCTATCAGGCAAATACGGGGGTAATAGCAGCACTTGCCGGAAGAGGTGACGCTGTTTTTAGTGATCGGTTGAATCACGCCAGCATCGTCGATGGGATCGTGCTCAGTCGGGCGGAGCATTTTCGGTACAGACATAACGACATGGAGCATCTGGAATTTTTGCTGAAAAAGCACCAGGATGCAAGACGGAAGTGGATCGTCACGGACAGCATATTCTCCATGGACGGTGATAAGGCTCCCCTTCTTGAATTGGTACAACTGAGAGATCGTTACGATGCCATGCTGATGGTTGACGAAGCCCATGCAGGGGGAGTGCGTGGTGAAGAAGGGCAGGGCTTGTGCCACGAGCTGGGCATCTCCGGACAAGTCGATGTTTTGATGGGGACCTTCAGCAAGGCATTTGGTGTTTATGGGGCATACGTATGCGCAGATGAGATCATCATTCGTTATTTGATGACAAAAGCGCGCTCGCTGGTGTATTCCACAGCCCTGCCGCCTGCTGTGATTGGCTCAAATCTGGCGGCATTGTCTTTGGTACAAACAGAGTCTTGGCGAAGAAGAGCGGTGAGGCAGAATGCGCTCGTGTTTCGCCAATTGCTTCGATCACGCGGGTTTACCGTAGACGAAGAAGATACGCCAATCATCCCGCTCACGTTAGGAGAGAATGAAAGGACTTTGCAGTTTAGCAAAAGACTTCGGCAGCGCGGGATTGCAGCAGTGGCGATTCGACCGCCTACCGTGCCAGCAGGAACCGCGCGTATCCGTTTTACAGTGATGGCTGCCCATACGCGCGAAGAGCTGGAGTGGGCTTGCGAGCAAGTGAGCGAAATCAGGGACGAGCTTCATAAAGGAGGGACGATAACGTGGGAAAAGTGATGCTGTGGCTAACCGGATGGGGAATGCCGGAATGCAGCTGGGTTGCTGTTCGCTCACAATTTCCTTCCTATCGGCACATCATTCCTACTTATTCGGACGTCACTGACTCCTTGCAATTTTACGAGAGAGTAGAAGAGGAAGTCCGATCTCTGTCAACGCAGGAGCTGATTGTAGTGGGGTGGTCTTTGGGAGGGATGCTCGCAATACGCCTCGCTGCCCAGTACCCGGTCTCAGGACTTGTTTTGATCGGCACCACAGCACGCTTTACCAACGAACAGCATGACCTTCGCAAAGGGTGGCATCCTGTTGTTTTGCAAAGGATGAAAAGGCAGCTTTCCGTAGCACGCGAGCGGGTGATGGACGCATTTGTAGAACAGATGCTAACACCAGGAGAGCGTAAGCAAATAGGCTTGCACGTGGGGGTGGATAGCCAGATGTGGAGTACGGCAGCGTTGATTGCGGGCTTGACCTATTTAGAAGAAGAGGATTGCCGCCCGTTCCTGTCTTCCCTGACTTCTCCCACTCTCGTCATTCACGGAACGGAAGATGCTATCTGTTCACTCGCAGCCGGAGAAGAACTGGCGAGTAGCCTTGCAGGTGCCAATTTCGTGCAAATTCCTGACTGTGGTCATGCTCCGCATGTATTTGTTCCGGAGGTTGTAGGAGATTCGCTAAAGAGGATGGTGGAGCAGCTTGCAGAAGAGAGCAATCAGCAGCCGATTTAGTGAGAAGGCTGTCTCATACGAAAAATACGCACTCGTGCAAAAGAAGATGGCCGATCATTTGAGTCAAATGGTTACAGAAATAACGAACGAGAACGAGGTGCGAAACATCCTAGAGATTGGCTGTGGGACAGGGGGATTAACCCGCGTCATTCGCAGCCATTTTTCTGATGCCCATTACGAAGCAGTAGAGATTGCGTCAGGTATGCTGGAGCAGGCGAAGTACAATCTGGAACAGCACGGCCTGATTTGCTCATTTTTTCAAGCAGATGCCGAAGAATGGGTATGGGAACAACAGGCGAAGTCAAAGGATTTGATGGTTTCAGGAGCGTGTTTTCAGTGGTTTGCCAAGCCAGCGCATACGCTAAAAGGATTGGGAAGAATTCTGAAGCCCGGAGCACCTTTGGTTTTTTCAACATTTGGACCCGATACGTTTTGGGAGCTGCATGAATCGTTTGCAAATGCTCATGCGATTTTGAGGGAAAAGGGAGTACGCCATGGCTTGGAGTTTCTCGCTGCACGTGATTGGCACGAGCTATTGGAGCAAGCAGGGTTTACGGATATAGAGGTGATGAGGAAATATGAGCGGCTAACTTACCCGGGTGTACGGGAATTCTTGCATGCCGTGAAAGCAGTGGGCGCCAGTGCGAGTATGGAGCAAGGGAGCGGTCTGGGACGCAGAAAACTTCTTGCAGAAATGATTCGTTACTATGAGCAGACGTATAAAAGAGAAACGGGTATCCCTGTCACCTATGAAGTTATTTACGTTCGAGCGGTTTCATCGAGGTAGTGTGCTTTCTATGATTTTTGCTATAGATATGAGAATGGTTATCAAATAGAATGAAAAGAAGAACGATGGGAGGGCTATCAAGGAGTTGAGTGTGGGACAATGAACGTGGATGATCATATTTTTCTATGGAATCAGGCAAGTGTGCGATTGCATGATGTACGGCATATCGTCATGCGAGCCGGAGAGCAACTGCGATCCTATCAATTGCCGGCTAGTGCCTTTCTATTTTCGGTGAGAGGCAGTGGCCTGATTCGTCTTGACGGGAATGTGCATGCTATCAAGAATTGTTATATGGCCCATGCTGGCAAAGGTACATACGTGGATATCGAGGAAATAAAGGATGAGCTGGAATACTATCTGATTTTGTACAAAGCCCATTTGCCGTTGCCTTGTCGGCAGGAACTGCAACGTTTACTGGAGAAAACACAACCTTTTCACATCCAATACGGTTTTACCCCCATGCATCAGGCAAATGTATTTGTTGCAATATCACGTATGCAGCAAGCGTGGAATCAGAATGGCAACCTGGACAAGCTGCGAGCCAAGGCCCTGCTATATCAACTCGTATGTGAGCTAATGGCACAAATGCAGTCGCAAGGAATCGGGGTAACGGTACCGAATTTGGTCGCTCAGGCCGTCAGGTATATCGAGGAGCATTACGCAGAGACTTTCACCCTCGATGATCTTTCCACGCTCTTAAACTGCAGCTCCCGATCCCTGCAACGCACCTTTAAAGCCCAGCTAGCGGTCGGCCCTATCGACTATCTGATTCAGGTGCGCATTCAAAAAGCACAGGAACTGCTGCGTCAAACGAATTTGGGACTAAAAGAGGTAGCGGAATCAGTAGGGTATACAGACAGCTATTATTTCAGTCGTATCTTTAAAAAATATACAGGTTTCTCCCCGTCTGCGTATAAGGTAAATCCGCTGACATCGGAAATTCGTCGCCAAAGTCCATTACTCTTGTCGCGATATTCCATTGCTGGTCAAAAGCTGTGGAAATATAATGATCACATTGAAAATGAAAATCAAAATCAAAATCATTCGCATACAAGAGATGGAGGAGCCGTACCGATGTATAAGAGTACAAAAGCGATGCTGGCGCTGAACCTGATGCTGAGCCTTACCGTGCTGCTGGGAGCCTGCTCAGGCGGCGGTACGAATACGAGCAATTCGGGGAGCGCAGCAACAGGCGCTTCGAATCAGGTAGCGACGCAGTCGAATACCACGCAATCTAGCGCGAATCAAGAAGTGAAGAAAAGTGAGACGCGTACAATCAAGCACATGAAAGGCGAGCTGACGCTTGATTTTAAACCAGTCAGAATCGCTGTGCTGGACACACAATATGCAGATCAAATGATTGCCTTGGGCGAACTGCCAGTAGGTAGTGTTATCACAACGGGGGACGGTACGAAGTTTCCGGAGTATCTCATGGACAAGCTAAAAGATGTTCACGTACTTGGAACAAAGGACGAGCCCAATTCAGAAGCGGTCGTGGCTATGGAGCCTGACTTGATCATTTGCACGGAGTTCCAAGATAAAATCTATGATAATCTATCAAAAATAGCCCCAACCATCATGTTTAATCGAAACGAAGACTGGCGTGAAACACTGATTACCTTCGGGAAAATTCTCGAAAAAGAACAAGAAGCTGAGCAGATCGTAAAGGACTACCAAGAGAAAACGAACAAATTGAAAGCAGAGCTCGCAACCAAGCTCAAGGGTGAGTCTGTCGCGCTTATTCGTCCCCGTGACAATGCCATTCGACTGCACACAGTTGAACACCGGACGGCTGCTATCTTGTATTCCGATTTGGGACTGACTCCTCCCAAGCCAGCGATGGATAAATCAGATACAGCTACGATGATTTCTCTGGAAGTGTTGCCAGAGGTAAATGCCGATCACTTATTTGTCGTAACGGACAAAGCGAATCAAGCATTAACGGACGAGTACAAAAACAGCTCTATTTGGAAAGGGCTAAAAGCAGCCAAGGAAAATAAGGTGTACGAGGTAAACACAACCGTGTGGATCGCCTATTACGGCCCGATTGCCATCAACAATATCGTTGATGAAATCGCAGAAGCACTACTATAAATCATTCAGACCGTCACGCTCTTCTCTAAAAGCCGTGACGGTTTTTTCATAAACAGGAAAAGAAAGCGATTTCCTGGCAGGAATTATCATGAAAAGATGGAATCTTAAGAAGGTTGCCTATCCTGTGTATTCGAGGGGTGTGTGGAAGATGAGTCAAAGAGAAATCGTCATTGCGAGTGCTGTGCGCACTGCTATAGGTAGCTTTCAAGGAACGCTTGCAGGTGTCAGCGCGACAAAGCTTGGCGGAATTGTACTGGAAGCAGCGCTAGAGCGTGCAGGTGTTTCCAAGGATGTGGTCGATGAAGTGATTATGGGGAATGTACTGTCAGCAGGCTTGGGTCAAAACCCGGCGCGCCAGGCTTCTATTCACGCGGGCCTTGCTCATGAAGTCCCCTCCCTTACAATCAACAAGGTTTGTGGTTCAGGTCTAAAAGCTGTTCATTTGGCCGTTCAGTCAATCCTTGCAGGTGAGGCAGAAGTTGTCTTGGCTGGCGGGATGGAAAATATGAGCCAGGCACCATATTTAATGGAAGGTGCGCGTACAGGCTACCGCATGGGAGATCAGAAAGTAGTAGACTCTATGATTCGCGACGGGCTGTGGTGTGCTTTCAACGACTACCACATGGGCATTACAGCGGAGAATCTTTGCAGCAAATACGAAATCGGACGCGAAGAGCAGGATGAATTTTCTGCGTGGAGCCAGGAAAAAGCTCAACAAGCGCTCGCTAGTGGTCGTCTTCAAGAAGAAATCGTGCCGGTTCCGATCCCGCAGAGAAAGGGTGATCCGGTGCTTTTTGCTGTAGACGAATTCCCGCGTGCTGGTGTGACAGCCGAAGCGCTAGGCAAGCTGAAGCCTGCATTTAAAAAGGATGGAACCGTGACAGCTGGGAATGCATCCGGCATCAACGATGGAGCCGCCGCTCTCTTGATTATGACACGCGAGAAGGCAGAAGAGCTGGGAGTGAAACCTCTTGCCCGTATCGTAGCCAATGCGAGTGCAGGTGTTGATCCGAGCATCATGGGGTACGGTCCTGTTCCTGCGACCAAGCGCGTACTGGAAAAAGCGGGTCTGTCGATTGCTGACATCGATTTGATCGAAGCAAACGAAGCTTTTGCCGTCCAATCACTGTCTGTTGGCAAAGCTCTGGGCTTTGATCGTGAGAAGCTGAATGTCAACGGCGGAGCCATCGCTTTGGGACATCCAATCGGTGCGAGTGGCGCGAGAATTTTGGTCACGCTCGTGCATGAATTGCAAAAGCGTGAAGGGGTAAAATATGGGTTAGCGACTCTTTGCATTGGTGGGGGACAAGGCGTTTCCACAATTGTCGAGAAAATTTAATTTTTAAATTGTGAACGCTTTGTGTACACAGAAACGCTTGCGTTGACAAAGGGAATAAATCTTCGTTAATATGGATGAGGGCATTTGGAAATTGTGTGCCCTCTCCTTATGTGAAAGGAGAAGGATAAACTGGCGAAACTTGACAATCCATGGCGAGCACTTGGTTTGGTCAGCGTACTTGGTCTTGACTTTGCCATTTGTGTGGTTGCCGGTTTTATGATCGGCAGATACGCGGATCGCCTACTAGCGACTGATCCTTGGTTCTTGCTTATTGGCTTGATTACAGGGATTGCGGTTGGTGTATACACTGTCTATCGACTCATTCGCCCGTATCTTTAGGGGGTGACGAACGATGGAAGCGTTTGCTTTAGCGATGCGAAAGACTTTTCGCTATTCTTTATGGTGTATGGCATTGTTTGTGATACTGATGGTTGTATTGCCTGAACACAAGGTATTCTTGCAGAGTTTGTTGCTTGGAACAGTGACAGGAATCATTAATACCAGCGTTCTCGCAAGCAAGGTCTGGGTTGTTGGGCAAATGGCAGATGACCCTAATGTCAGACCAAAAGGAACGGGCACGATGCTTCGGTTCATGATTGCCGGGCTAGCCGCCTATACTACCTTTCTTTTCCCTCATATGTTCACATTATCAGGGGTTCTACTTGGGTTGTTTTTGATCCAAGGGATCAGCTATCTACTCGTATTCCGCAATTCAAAATAGATTTGTTACCAGCATTTCCTTTTAATGAAGTGATTTAACCAGAGAGCGTTCGATAGCAATGTGTAGACAGAGTTTCGGACAACCTCTATCTATCAATGGAAAGGGGTGAAAAGATGGGTCATCATTATACGTTACGGTTTGGGTTAGGCGGCATGGTATTTGACATCGCTACGATTCTCATGATGGTTCTTACCGCACTGCTTGTGTTTATCTTCCTGTTTGTAATGACACGAAAGCTGGAAACAGGAGTACCTGGTGCTAAGCAAAATGCAGTTGAGTGGATTTTTGACTTTGTCAAAAATGTTACTGCAGGATACATGGATCACAAGAAAGTCATGATGATGATGACGCTTGGTATTACGTTGTTTCTCTACATCTTCATTGGGAACCAGCTAGGTGTTATCGCCAACGTCACCACAGTGCACAAAGGTGAAATCAGCGAAAGTGTTATGAAGATGCTGACGATTGCTCCTACGCCAGAAGCCGAAGCGAAGAAGCGCGAAACCGTTGAGCACGAGCTGGCTGATAAAGGAGCTCATGTAATCTGGTGGAAGTCTCCAACTGCTACACCAAGCGTAACATTTGGTTTGGCGTTGGTAGTGTTGCTCTACTCCCACTACCTCGGTATTAAGAAAAGTCCAGGTGGTTGGTTTAAGCACGTATTCCTCAACCCGATCCACATTCTTGAGGAGTTTATCATTAAACCGTTGACGCTTCCTCTGCGTTTGTTCGGTAACCTCTTTGCAAAAGAGATCATGATTGCCTTCCTGTTGAGTGGGGGAGTTTTGGCCGCGGCACCATTGTTTATCTGGCTCGGCTACTCCGTCTTCGTAGGTGCAATTCAGGCGTTCATTTTCTTGACTCTTTCTATGGTTTACATTTCACAACTTGTGAATGATGAACACTAAAATCTAGTTATTTATTAACAACAATTTAGGGAGGTATTTTTAACATGGAAGTTATGGGTATAGCTATTGCTATGGGTCTTATTTTCGGTTTGGCAGCACTTGGTGGTGCTTTTGGTGCAAGTAACGTAATCTCTAAAACAATTGAAGGTGTTGCTCGTCAACCTGAAGCTCGTGGTAACCTGATGGGTATCATGTTCCTCGGTATGGGTCTCGTAGAGGCGATTCCAATTATCGCTGTAGCTGTAGGCTTCATCTTGATGGGTCGTCTGGGCTAAGCGAACAGTTGAACAGTATTAAATAGGCGGAGGGTCACCTTCGCCTATCTTTTAGTAGGGAAAAATCAGGCTTCGGCCACAAGCTTGGCATGGAAGTCTTCTAGTAATAATTCTGGTAAGTACGTAAAGAACTTATTGCAGAATCTTTCGTTTGTCAGGAAGGAGTGAACTAAAAATGGTTGAGTTTGGAGCCGTATCCCTGGAATGGGGCACATTACTACTCCAGGTGATTATTTTCATTTTGCTGTTGATCGTTGTTTCCAAATATGCAACAGGACCGATTGCGAGCGTGTTGGAAAAGCGCCGTGCTCATGTTGAGAACGAGCTCGCCACTGCGGAACGCAACCACAAGGAATCCGAAAAGCTTTTGGCTGAACAACGCCGTCTTTTGGATGAAGCTCGCGCTGAATCTAAAGCGATCATCGACCGTGCTGCAAAGCAAGCGTCTGATGAAGCAAGCAAAATCGTTGCTGAAGCACAAGCAGCTTCTGAGCGCATGAAAGCAGAAGCAAGTGCTGAATTGGCTCGTGAAGTAGAAAAAGCAAAACTCGAACTGCGTGAGCAAATGACTGGTCTTTCCGTGCTCTTGGCTTCTAAGATCATTGAGAAAGAACTGGACGAAGCAGCTCAAAAGTCTACTGTTGACAAATTTCTCGCACAAGTGGGAGATCGCCTATGAGTAGCGCAGTAGGAAAACGTTATGCTCGCGCTCTCTTTGAAGTAGCGAGTGAGCGTAGCAAGATTGATCAGGTAGAAGCAGACCTGGGTGCGATCGTGGAAGCGGTTGAAGGCAATGAAGATCTGAAAAAGATCATGCTGCACCCTCACATCGCAGCAGATGCGAAAAGCCAGCTCGCTGACGAATTGTTCAAAAACCATGTAGGGGAAGAAACCTTTAATTTTCTGAACGTCCTGATTGAGAACGGACGCGAAGTTGATCTGGTTGATATCTACCGTTCTTTTGTACAATTGGCGAACGAAGCTCGTGGATTCGCAGATGCGATTGTGACAAGTGCAAAGCCGCTTTCTTCTGAAGAGCAAAATGAGCTGGCTGAGAAGTTCGGCCAAACGCTGAACAAAAAGCTGCGTATGACAGCAGTCGTAGATCCAGCGATTCTCGGCGGCATTATTATCAAAATTGGCGACCGCCTGTACGATGGCAGTCTGAAAACGAAGTTGGAAACCTTTGCGCAAAAGGCGTAAAGTTCGATGGCTTTTAAGAAGTTGGATGAATGGGGTGAATTAAGTGAGTGCAATCAGACCAGAAGAGATTAGCTCCCTCATTAAAGAGCGGATCGCTAACTTTAAATCTGAAATCGAAGTTGTGGATGTAGGCACAGTCATCCAAGTAGGTGACGGTATTGCTCGTGTTCACGGTTTGGAAAAGGCCATGCAAGGGGAGCTTCTCGAGTTCCAAAATGGCGTAATGGGTATGGTACTCAACTTGGAAGAAGATAACGTGGGTGTCGTTATTATGGGACCTTTCCGCGACATTAAGGAAGGCGATACTGTAAAACGTACCGGCCGCGTTATGGAAGTTCCAGTAGGGGAAGCGCTGCTCGGCCGCGTTGTAAACCCACTGGGTCAACCAATCGATGGTCAAGGCCCTATCGCAAACAACGGTTTCCGTCCAATCGAGAGCCCAGCTCCTGGCGTTATGGCACGTAAATCCGTACACGAGCCACTCCAAACAGGTATCAAAGCGATTGACGCGATGATCCCAGTTGGTCGTGGACAGCGTGAGTTGATTATTGGTGACCGCCAAACTGGTAAAACAGCAGTGGCGCTCGACACGATCATCAACCAAAAAGGTAAAGACATGATTTGTATCTACGTTGCAATCGGTCAAAAGCAATCCACCGTTGCTAACATCGTAGAAACTCTGCGTAAAGCAGGGGCTCTGGAATACACAATCATCGTTTCTGCTACTGCGTCTGACCCAGCTCCAATGTTGTACCTGTCTCCTTATACTGGTGTAACAATGGCTGAGTACTTCATGTACAAAGGCGGACACGTTCTGTGCGTATATGATGACCTGTCCAAACAGGCTGCTGCATACCGCGAAATGTCCCTCTTGCTCCGTCGTCCTCCAGGTCGTGAAGCATATCCTGGTGACGTATTCTACTTGCACTCCCGCTTGCTGGAGCGCGCTGCGAAACTGTCTGATGATCTGGGCGCTGGTTCCATTACGGCTCTGCCATTCATCGAAACCCAAGCGGGTGACATTTCCGCGTACATTCCAACCAACGTGATCTCCATCACGGACGGTCAGATCTTCCTGGAGACAGACTTGTTCAACGCAGGTCAACGTCCAGCGGTTAACACCGGTCTTTCTGTATCCCGTGTAGGTGGTTCCGCGCAAATCAAGGCGATGAAAAAGGTAGCAGGTCCACTCAAGCTCGAGTTGGCTCAATACCGTGAGTTGGCTGCGTTTGCTCAGTTCGGTTCCGATCTGGACAAAGCGACCCAAGCTCGTCTGACCCGTGGTGAGCGTTTGATGGAAATCATGAAACAAGGTCAGTTCGATCCAATGTCTGTTGAGAAGCAAGTTGCTTCTATCTATAGCGCTACAAGAGGTTTCCTGGATGACATTCCAGTAGCAGAAGTGCGTCGCTTTGAGAAAGAGATGTTGTCTTTCTTGGATTCCAACAAACCGCAACTGTTGGAGCACATCCGCACAACGAAAGACCTTCCAGATGAAAAAGAATTCAACGCAGCGATCGAAGAGTTCAAAAAAGGCTTTTCGGTAACTCGCTAATCGTTAACCTGATAGACATCAGATGCATGCCGGGCCATTTGCCCGTGCATGCGTCCTCAAGGTGGTGAAAACGAGTGGCTAAAGGAATACGTGAGATTCGACGCAGTATCAAAAGTAAAAAAGATATGCGCCAAATCACGAAAGCGATGAAAATGGTGGCGGCTGCAAAGCTTCGCCGTAACCAGGATAAAGCTGAGGCGGCACGCCCGTATGCTGACAAGATCCAAGATGTGATCGCTAGCATCGCGAGTGGGAACTCTGGTTCCAAGCATCCAATGTTGCAAAATCGTCCGGTGAAAAAGACTGGTTATATTGTCATCACTTCCGACCGTGGACTTGCTGGGGGTTACAATGCCAACATTCTCCGTAAAGTGGTAACTACCATTAACGAGAAGCACAAGTCCAAGGATGAGTACGGTATTTTTGTGATTGGCCGCAAAGGTCGTGACTTCTTCAGCAAACGGAACTACCCGCTTTTGGAGGAAGTTACAGGTCTGCCAGCCAGCCCAGCCTTCGCTGATATCAAGAAAATTGCCGGTGCAGCAGTCCAAATGTTCGAGAATGAGCAGATTGACGAACTGTACCTGTGCTACAACAAGTTCCAAAGTGCAATTTCGCAAATACCTACCGTAAAACAATTGCTGCCATTGGAAGCTCCCGAGAGCAACAATGCGCGCGAATTGAATTACGAGTATGAGCCGTCCTCGGAAGAAGTATTGGCGGATCTGTTGCCGAAATATGCGGAAACACTGGTTTACAGTGCACTCCTCGAAGCAAAAGCTTCCGAAGAAGGTTCCCGTATGACTGCAATGGGCAACGCGACAGACAATGCTACGGATATGATCAACCGTTTAACGTTGAGCTACAACCGTGCTCGTCAGGCAGCCATTACACAAGAGATTTCCGAGATCGTTGCAGGTGCAAACGCACAGGCTTAGTGGCAGCGAATAGCTCCCAATTTAGCTTTACAGGAGGGAAGAAGTAAGATGGCGAATGGACGTGTGGTTCAGGTAATGGGTCCGGTTGTTGACGTCGAGTTCGACCGCGGACACCTGCCTGCCATTTACAATGCGATCAAGATTCAACATAAAGCACAAAGCGCTGGTGAGCGCGACATCAACCTGACAGTTGAGGTTGCTACTCATTTGGGCGATAACTTGGTTCGTACCGTTGCGATGTCTTCCACTGACGGTTTGGTTCGTGGCATGGAAGCAGTTGATACAGGTGCAGCTATCTCCGTTCCAGTGGGTGCAATTACCCTCGGACGCGTATTTAACGTATTGGGTGAGCCGATCGACCTGCAAGAACTTGGTCAAGTAGATCGTCGTGACCCAATTCACCGTAAAGCTCCTGAGTTCGTAGACCAAGCAACGACTGTTGAGATCCTGGAAACAGGTATCAAAGTTATTGACCTCTTGGCTCCGTATATCAAGGGTGGTAAGATCGGTCTGTTTGGTGGTGCGGGTGTAGGTAAAACCGTTACTATTCAAGAGCTGATCAACAACATCGCGCAAGAGCACGGTGGTATTTCCGTATTCGCTGGTGTAGGTGAGCGTACCCGTGAAGGTAACGACCTGTACCACGAGATGAAAGACGCAGGCGTACTGCCGAAAACCGCGATGGTATTCGGTCAGATGAACGAACCGCCTGGTGCACGTCTTCGTGTAGCGCTGACTGGTCTGACTATGGCGGAATACTTCCGCGATGAAGAAGGCCGCGACGTTCTTCTCTTTGTTGATAACATCTTCCGCTTTACTCAAGCGGGTTCCGAAGTATCTGCTCTCTTGGGCCGTATGCCATCTGCGGTAGGTTACCAGCCAACATTGGCTACCGAAATGGGTCAGCTGCAAGAGCGTATTACTTCCACGAAAAAAGGTTCCGTAACGTCCATTCAAGCGATCTACGTACCAGCGGATGACTACACTGACCCGGCTCCTGCTACTACGTTTGCTCACTTGGACGCTACAACGAACTTGGAGCGTTCCATCGCTGAGTTGGGTATCTTCCCTGCGGTAGACCCACTCGCATCCACTTCCCGTGCTCTGGCTCCTGATGTTGTAGGACAAGAACACTATGATGTGGCTCGTAGCGTTCAAAAAATCCTGCAACGTTACAAAGAACTGCAAGATATCATCGCGATTCTCGGTATGGACGAGTTGAGCGACGACGACAAGCAAGTAGTTGGACGCGCACGCCGCATTCAACGTTTCTTGTCCCAGTCCTTCCACGTTGCCGAGCAGTTCACTGGTAACCCAGGCCAATACGTGCCATTGAAAGAAACCGTTCGCAGCTTCAAGGAAATCCTCGAAGGTAAGCATGACCACCTGCCAGAGGGCGCGTTCCTGTACGTAGGTACAATTGAAGAAGCGGTAGAAAAAGCGAAGAAAATGGCGTAAGACACCCTGGAAAGGGGAGACGAGTAAGTGAGTAAGATGACAGTTGAAGTCGTAACTCCTGAACGGGTTGTCTACAGCGGTCAGGCTGAAATGGTGATTGCTCGCGGCTTGCAAGGGGAAATCGGTATTATGCCGAACCACGTGCCGTTGGTAACCCCGCTGAAAACAGCGCCAGTTCGGATTAAGACAGAAGGCGATAAAGAAGTAAAGATGGCTGTAAGCGGCGGCTTCATGGAAGTTCGCGGCGATAAAGTGACCATCCTTGCTGAAACGGCTGAATTGCCGGGAGACATCGATGTTGAACGCGCAAAGGCAGCGAAAGAGCGTGCTGAAAAGCGTTTGGATGAGAAATATGCCGAGCTCGACGTCAAGCGTGCAGAACGCGCGCTGCAACGTGCGATGGCACGTATCGACGTAGCGAAGTAAAGCGTAAGCTTGATATCCCCGCGCCCATGTGGCTGCGGGGATTTTTCGATTATAAGGCGATGAATGATGAGCCATAGAAATCGGGCATGATATTTCCAGTTGGTAATTGCCTAATGTTTCTGTGTATAATAGACCTAATGCCCTGCCGACGAGCTACGTTAGCATGAAAAACAGCGGGAAAAAGCGGCATTGGCTATTGGGATTAAAGGAGAGTGTAATTGATGCAAACCGTTCGCGATATCCGCCACAATCAAGATGGCGTAGTGATTCCTAGCAGCTTTGCGGCTAATGGCTGGACAAGCGTGCTATCTCATGAAATGAATGTTCTCTTCCAGGCAATGTGCTTTGTAGTAACGAAGCATGAGTCAAAAGAAGAAATGAGAAAAGCTCTGGACGAGTTCGATGCATTGAAAGGCACATTCACCGAGCCTGTTCAAGAAGGCTTTAAGTCTGAAGAGGATTTTAAAGGCTATGTAAACCTCTTGAACAGATTCAAAGCGTTCATGAGCCGTTCTGATTATGCATATCCGACATCTCTTGACGAGGCGATTGAGCTTTTCGTGAAGTGGGGTCTGGTAATCGATAATGGAGATGCTTGGGATGTACCGGTTTATCCATTCCCAGATGCATCTGAGTTGTTCAAACTGAGTGAAGCTGAATCTCTTGCATTGGCTCATATTAAATTGGAAGCTTTGGTTCATCCGATGTTTAGCCGCCTCGTGATGAAGCTGCATGAGCAAGAAGAAAATGCGTTCAGCATGTCCAAAGCAGAAATGAAGCAATTGCTGAACACCAATGACCAGATGCTGGCAGAGGTTCTGATCAAGCTGACTCCATATATGGAAGATGCGATTGAAAATATGTTGGAGATCCCAGAAGACGAGAAGATGAACTTCACGATTGTATGGGAGCGCATTTACGAGGATTTCCTCGGACAGCAATTTTCAAACAACGTTCAATAATTAAGAGAATATGAGAGCCAGACGGGCATATTCGTTTGGTCATCATACTATGCTGGAAAAACTCAGGGAGAAATCTCTGAGTTTTTCCCTTTATATGGCACAAAAGGAAGGCTTTCGTTAGACACCCTATTGGCAATTTGCTATAATGATAAAGGTATTTTTTTCTAGCAGTATCAATTAGCGACAGCGTTCATACCTACACCTTTGATGCTGCGAGCAGTACCCTTTTGAGGGAGTCTCAACTTCTTCTGGAGGACAGCGCAAGACGATTCATACCTTTCTCAAGAGCGGAGGGAACGTGGGTGAGTGACATCTATACCAACAATTATGTGATTGTCGCGATCTTTTTGATTCTTGGTGTGCTGTTGCCCGTGGCTACAGTCAGTTTCGTTGGTCCATTACTTCGTCCAAAGAAACCGACACGGGAGAAGCAAACTACTTATGAAAGCGGTAACATTCCTGTTGGTGACAGTTGGGTGCGTTTCAACGTGAAGTATTACATCTTTGCCCTCATGTTTGTCATCTTTGATGTAGAAACACTCTTTCTGTATCCGTGGGCCGTCGCTTACAAAGAACTGGGGCTCTTTGCCTTAGTCGAGATGGTCATCTTTATATCCTTGCTCATCGTAGGATTGATTTACGCGTGGAGAAAGAAGGTGCTGGAATGGAACTAGACCTGACAAGCATTGCGCCTGAATTGCAAGAGGAATTGAATCGCAACGTCATGTTCACGACATTGGAAACAGTGAAGGGATGGGTTCGTAGCAACTCGTTGTGGCCATTAACCTTTGGTTTGGCTTGTTGCGCGATCGAGATGATGGGAACGGGTGGGGCGCGTTATGACCTCGACCGGTTTGGCGTTATTTTTCGAGCATCCCCAAGACAATCTGATGTCATGATCGTGGCCGGAACCGTCACGAAAAAGATGGCGCCACTGCTGCGAAGGCTGTATGATCAAATGCCTGAACCGAAGTGGGTGATTGCCATGGGCTCCTGTGCGACAGCGGGAGGTCCGTACGTGCGCTCGTACAGCGTGGTAAAAGGTGTAGACCAGATTGTGCCTGTCGACGTATATATTCCAGGTTGTCCGCCTAACCCTGCCGCTTTGATCTACGGAATCAATAAGCTCCAAGAAAAAATCCGTTACGAAGCGAAGACTGGGAAGCAGGTGACCAATCTATGAGCGACGAGAAACGCAAGCCGACGCCAGAGGAAAAGGCAGCGGCAGCAGCTGAAGCCCGTGCGAAGGCCGAAGCATTGCGAAAATTAAGAGAACAGGAAGCGCAGGCTTCCCAAGAGACGAGCCCAGTGGAGGCATCTCAAGAGCCACAAGAAGAAGTCTCTGCTACGGAAGCAAAACCTGTGGCCGAAATGACACCTGAGGAAAAAGCTGCAGCCAAGAAAGCAGCAGCCGCGGAAGCGATTGCCAAGGCAAAAGCGGCGAAGGAAGCAAAAGAAGCTGCGGAAGCAGAAACTCCAGTTGCCGAGCAACAAGCAGAAGCAGTTGCTACACCAGCAAAGTCCGTTTCTGAAATGACGCCGGAAGAAAAAGCCGCAGCCAAGAAAGCAGCAGCGGCAGAAGCAATTGCCAAGGCAAAAGCAGCGAAGGAACAGGTAGAAGCTGCTTCACCACCAGCAAAGCCTGTGTCTGAAATGACGCCTGAGGAAAAAGCCGCAGCCAAG
>NZ_AKIX01000073.1:0-9450 GCF_000282075.1 Brevibacillus sp. BC25 | reverse complement strand
GCCAGCTTACAGCCTAGGTGTTTTTCTTAATGTCCACTAAACGGGGTCTTGACCAAATGGGATCGAGGGGTTTTTGTCTCACTCGCTTGACATTAATTAGATATCGAACTATACTGATCTCATGATAAAAGGAAATGCAGCTTCACTCATTAGCCATATTAGAGATGTAGTCAATAAGCTCATTATTTCTGAGCTTGAGAAGCATGGTGTAGAAGGAATTGTACCTTCGCACGGTGACATTCTCCTTTGTTTGTATAAACATGACAATGTGACCATGAAGGAATTGGCAGAGTACATTCATCGAACGAAACCAACGGTAACTGTCCTCATCAACAAACTGGTTGCGTGTGGTTATGTAATTCGCGAGAAGGACGTCAACGACAACAGAATCACTTATATTAAGCTCACACAAAGAGGAATGGAACTACAACCGATTTTTCAAGAGGTATCCAATCGTATCCGGGAAATGATGTACGGTGGATTATCCGAGACAGAAGGTGAGTTGCTTGAAAACCTTCTGGAGAAGGTGTTACAACGTTTTTAGAACTTCTCTATTGAAATAGAGAAGTTCTCCTTACACCTATAGTTAGATATCTAACAAAAACAATTGCTTAAAGTTAGATATCGAATCATTTTGAAAGGGGTGATGCAAGCGAACTCATTAACTAGTTTCAACCAGGTACGAACAGACAACAAATACGAGGAGGATCATCGAATGTCAATCGAAACGGTAATCAAAACTTACGAATCTGCACTAAATGCCAATGATATAGATACCATACTTGCTCTTTACAGTACTGAACCTGTATTCATGCCACAAAACGCCCCGGCACTGATCGGACGCGAAGCAGTGCGCGCTGGGTATGAGCATGTATTTAACACCATCAAGCTCAACGTCCGCTTCGAAATTTATGAAATCGAAGTGACAGGAGACTGGGCTTGGGCTCGCACGAGTTCTGCTGGACGCACACACATTCTCTCAGCAGATGTCGAGGTTGAGGAAGGAAATAACGAGTTGTTCGTATTCCGTCGTGAAAACGATGAGTGGAAGATCCATCGCTACTTGTTTTCGACTAATCGTCCACTTCAAGCATAAACATGAAAATGTTAGGCAGATCATCACTAAACCATTAGGAGGAAGCATGATGAATTTTCAACAATTATTGCAAGCTCGTCGTTCTGTGAATCAATTCGATTCAAACGCTACCATTAGCCGTGATGATTTGGAAAGTATGATTGAGAGCGCAACACTCGCGCCGTCTTCTTATAACCTGCAACATTGGCGTTTTCTCGTTGTCGATGACAAAGAGCAGAAGCTGAAGCTTAAAAAAGCGGCGTATCATCAACAAAAAGTAGAAGACGCTTCAGCTGCCATTGTGATATTAGGGAATCTTCAAGCGCATAAAGATGCTGAGCGAATTGCTGATGATTTGACCGAAAAAGGTTATCTCCCAGCGCAATATAAAGAGAATGTGATCAATCAAATCGAAGGGCTTTATAGCAACGAATCTATGCAAAGGGATGAAGCGATTCGTGGCAGCTCTTTAG
The DNA here is from genome assembly GCF_000282075.1 of Brevibacillus sp. BC25. NCBI lineage: Bacteria > Bacillati > Bacillota > Bacilli > Caryophanales > Paenibacillaceae > Brevibacillus > Brevibacillus sp. BC25. The sequence goes on along the minus strand of NZ_AKIX01000073.1, from coordinate 7,902 downwards.
CTGCTATGGCACTCATGCTTGCAGCAAAAGAGAAAGGGTATGGATCTTGCCCGATGATTGGATTTGACCCGCAGCTCGTCCGACAAGAATTCAACATTCCCGAGCACTTGATACCTGTTATGATGATTACAATTGGTACGGATTTGGACCCCGAGATGCCGCGTAAAATCCGTTTCGCCGTTGAAGAAGTCACTACCTATAACGGTTTTTAATAATACGAAAGATGCCACTGGTGAGCTTGCTTGCAGCAGGTCACCAGTGGCATCTTTGTTTTATTCGTATTCCAGCCTGTGATTAGTTGCTCATAAAGGGTGCGGACGCATTTCCGCTTGTTGTTTCTTGCATGTTTGTTCCTCCTGCTTGTCCTATTGGAAAATAGCGTATCATATATGATCTTTTACATGGTTATTATTGATCAAAAACCAGAAGGTACTTGTTTTCTATTAAAGAATAATAGTATCAATGGCTACCAGCCACACGAATTATGATGAAGGAGAGGATCGGATGGAAAAGTTGATCGAAGAGTACAGCCAAGACTATGAGTTGCTGCGAGAAGCCGTTGAAGGATTGTCTGAGGAAGAGCTGCGTTTCCAACCTGCACCGGACAAATGGAGCATCCACCAGATTGTTATTCATGTAACAGATTCCGAGATCTTAGCGACACATCGGCTGAGAAAAGTTTTGGCGGAGGAAGAACCGCTTCTGCTATCTTTTAATCAGGAAGCCTGGTCGGATAACCTGGAATACGAACGGTTGGACCGCGAGCAGCATATGCGCCTGTTCCAAATGCTACGGGTCAGCATGCTGCCACTTTTGGAAAATCTGACTCCCGAGCAATTTGCGCGGGTTGGGAAATATCCCGATGGAGTGAGGTACACGTTCAAAGAGCTGCTGGAATTGCGCGTCCAGCATGTCCGTGACCACCTCGCCCAGATTGAGCGGGTAAAGCAGGCATTTTCGGAGGATAGGGTGTAAGCCTATATGTTAGTTGTGATGAAACTAACGGGCTTAACTATTAAAAGCTGTAGCACCTGCTAAGCAATGATTGTACAATTATCTAGAGAATCTTACATGCTAAATAATAAGAGGAGGTTCTGAAAATGACGGAGCAATATGTATTCCGTTAAGTCCGTGGTCCCCCTTTATATCCCTATTCTCACCTTATAAAAATAGAGGAGGACGAATATGGATATTTTCATTAGAGAACTGAGGACAGAGGACGATGAGTGTGGTTCAAACATTGATGGGAGCTTTATCGTAGACTCTACCCTTCTCTTGCAACTAATGGGACAGCGAATCGGATATACGGTGAAGGAGAGCCCTCTTAGGAATAAAAACTACGATGATGAACAGCTTGAAGAAGATACTGTTGAGGATTATTCGAACTATATCGGCAATCCCGATCAAATCATTTATGTAGCGCTCGTAAATAATCAAGTTGTGGGTCAAATTGTTTTGAAAAGAAATTGGAACAAATTTGCCTATGTGGAAGATATCAAAGTTGATAAGCAATACAGAGGATACGGTCTCGGAAAAAAACTAATCGAACAGGCTAAACGCTGGACGAAGGATGGCGGTATGACGGGAATCATGCTAGAGACACAAAGTAATAATGTCCGCGCATGTAAATTCTACGAAAGTTGCGGTTTTGTCATCGGAGGTTTCGATTCCTACGTCTACAGAGGTCTAGATAATGATGAGATAGCAATTTATTGGTATCTCATGCTTGATTAATAAGTGATTGATCCTCAGCTATGTCTTAAGAAGCCGAAATAATGGCAGCTTCTTTAAGGCATTCCTAAACTTGAGGAACGATTGTTCAATGAAACAGCGGGGAATGCGGCTGGATTCCAAATGAATGTCTTAGTACAGAACAATAAAGAGAAGGGGCCTTCCAACTGTGGAGGGCTCTTTTTACAGACTGCCATACACCAAAATGAAGCAGAAACTACATTTTTGGAGAAGTATTGAAGTGAATCATTGCAAGAGATATACTATTCTCAAAATTAAAACAAATCCGAATGATAAAGGAGCTTCAGGCATGGCACAACTCGTAAAAGAACGGATTCGGAAGCAGTATGGAAAGCTGACAGCAAGTCAAAAAATCATCTGTAAGATCGCGATCGAAAAGCCAAGCTTACTTGCGATCCATACCGCCAAAAAAATCGCGGAGTTTACGAATACCAGTGAAGCGACCGTCATTCGCTTTTGTTACGCATTGGGTTACTCCGGATACACAGAGCTGCAGGAAGAAATCAAAAAGTCTCTTTTGATAGGAGACCAAAGGAAGGGGCCGATCCAGAAATATCGAGACACCGAAGTTACGCTCGATCTGAGCAATTATGCACATCAAGTGATGGAGAGTGATATTGCGTATCTCCAACAAGGCTTACAGCAAATTGACTACACGTTGCTCCAAGATGTGGTCAAAAGCATCGTGCAGGCAAACCGAATCGTAGTGGTAGGATTTCGTTGGTGCCATATTCCTGCAAAATGGTTGTTTTCGGCGTTGAATGCCATCAAAGGAAACACACATCTATATACGGGAGCAGTTGATAACGCCGATTATTTTCTCACCGAACGAGATCAAGAATGGCTGGTCATTGCGATATCATTTCCTCGTCATCCTAGCGAGACAGTTGCAATGGTCCATTCAGCAAAAGAGCTGGGAGCGAAGATTTTGGCGATTACGGAAGGCGAGTTCTCCCCCATCAGCCAAGTCGCGGATCATCTTCTGAAAATCACCACACCCCAACCCGTTGCCACTAGCGGTATGCCCACATTATTCTCCATGCTAAATGTCTTGATCAAAGGCGTCATGCTCCACGACGCGGAAAATGTCCAGAAACGCTTACAGCACTATGATGAAATCAGCTCGAAGCTATACTCGTTTGTCGGAGAGGATGAGGAAGACTTCTCGATCTTTTGAAAGTAGAAAAATGAGAAAAGGGAAAGGGGAATCATGCCAATGACCAAGCCGATTTGGTTCACAGCGACTGGCGACAGCTTCATTACACGCAATCTGCCATACAGGGATCAAGCTTTTCAAGAGGTAGCAAGCTTGCTCCACCGTGCGGACGTACGCATTGCGAATCTGGAGACGACCGTACACGATAATGAGGGCTATCCCAGCGCGCAAAGCGGAGGCACGTGGGCGATGTCACCACCTTCCGTTTTGCAAGTCATGAAAGATTATGGCTTTAACATGATTGGCTGGGCGAATAACCATACGCTCGATTATTTGTATGGGGGACTAGAAGCAACCGAACGATATCTCAATGAGTATGGCTTCGTCCATGCTGGTGCAGGCAAAAATCTCGCAGAAGCAAGCGCTCCGCGTTATCTCGAATGCGAAGGGGCCAGAGTAGCCTTGATCGCTGCGACGTCGACTTTTCATCCATGGTGGGCGGCCGGAGATCAGCGTTCGGATAGTATCGGCAGACCAGGGATCAATCCGATGCGCTATGTCATGACACACCACATTACAGAAGAAAAGCTCGCTGATTTGCAAGCCATTGCGGAGTCGACAGACATTAACGCCTTCAACAGGCTTCTAATCGAGGAAGGCTTCATGAACGATCCGGGCAAGGAGATCTTTCTCTTCGGAAATGCACGTTTCATGGTAAGCCACGAAGAGGGGACGACTACCCAACCGCATCCGCGCGATCTGAACAGAATCGTCAAGACGATTGAGGAGGCAAACAGGCGGGCTGATTATGTCATCGTGAGTATTCACGCGCATGAGATGAAGGGGGATGAGAAAGAGGTTGCGGCTGATTTCTTGCCTGTTTTTGCAAAAGCTTGCATCGATGCGGGCGCACACGCAGTGGTGGGACACGGCCCCCACTTATTGCGAGGCATTGAAATCTACAACAATCGGCCGATCTTTTACAGCTTGGGAGATTTTATTTTTCAGACAGAAGCTGTAACGAGTCAGCCCACTGATTTCTACGAGCACTACGGCCTCGACCATACCCATAATGTGGCAGATGCCTTGGAAGCGATGAGTGCCAACTACACATGCGGACTCTGTGTGCACAAAGAAGTGTGGGAGTCGGTTATTCCCTTGTGGAAAATGCAAGATGGTGAGTTGCTCGAATTGGAGCTGCATCCGATTGAATTAGGCTTTGATCTGCCTGTACATCGTATGGGGTGGCCGAAATTAAGCGGGGATACCTCGATACTGGAGGGGCTCAAGACTTTGAGTGAACCATATGGCACAGTGATTGAGATCATGGATGGAATTGGGCGCGTGAGACTTACAAAATAGCGGGGAGTAGTGGCAGTCTATTTCCTACACAAATGGAGTGATTCACATGATGGCCAGAATCACAATGGTTATGTTGTTTGTGCTCTACATGATCAATTATGCGGATAAAACGATTGCGGGATATTCTGCCGTGCCGATTATGGGTGAATTTTCGTTGAACGAGAAGGAATGGGGGCTTGTTGGAAGCAGTTTCTTTTGGCTTTTCTCCATTGCCGGGATTGTAGGCGCGGCATTGTCGGACCGCATCGGGACGAAAAAAATGCTAGCGATCATGGCGCTGTCCTGGACAGTCATCCAATTTGGCGCTTATGCGATCGCGGGTTTGCCGATGCTTGTCGTTGCACGGGTATTGCTTGGGATTGGCGAAGGGCCATTTTGGGCAACGGTTGTCAGCCATTTGAACAAATGGTTTCCCGAAGAAAAGCGTGGACTGGTTTATTCAACGGTGAACTTCGGTGCATTCGTCGGTGCGGTTGCTTCCGCACCGATGATTGTCTCGCTAATTGATAGCTATGGATGGCGATTTTCCTGGGCGTTTATGGGCGCACTTAGTCTGATATGGCTCTTGGTCTGGTTGTGGATTGGTAAAGAAAAACCACTTGTCAGCGTCGCTCCTACAAAAGTCGAAGCCTCTACCTTGCCAAAAGCGAAATGGTCGGATATATCCGGTGTCTTGCTCTCATCCACGTTTCTTTTCTGCTTTTTAATCTATTTCGCCCAAATATGGGGGACGACTTTCGCATCCGTATGGGAACCTGTCTATCTCGTCAAGGTCTTCCAGTTTACGAATCAGGAAATGGCCTATGCGATTGCTGGCACAGGACTTTTGGCTGGACTGATGACCATTCTGATTTCTTCGATTGGCGATCGTTTCTTTAAAAAGCATCGCAGCTATCGCAAATCATACGTTCTGATTGGCGGTGTTTCGATTATTTTAGGGGGACTGTGTTTTTACGGTGTTACTCTTGTTCAATCTACGGTACTTGTTTTGATCTTCCTGTGCCTAGGAAAAGGGTTTGCATTTTCTGTTGGTACAGCTGCCTCTGTCATTGTCAGCAGCTTGTTACCGGAACGCACGGGACTTTTGGTAGGCGTGTTGTCCAGCCTGGTTACATTGGCAGGGATCATCTCGCCACTGGTAACGGGCTCTATCGTTCAATCAGCTGGGGATATTGGTACTGGTTTTGGCAACGCCATGATCGTCAACGGGTTGCTCTTTATCGTTTGCGGCGTGCTTTTCTTGCTCTTTGTGAAGCGCAATGAACAAGTCAGTCAATCAGTCCCGCCAATCTCCCATGTTTCCTAAAAGTAATACTTTATAGGCTTGGTTCTAGATGTTAAAATTTTCTGAAAAGGGGGTAGGTGTGCGATGTATCATTTGAATGAAAGCCTCATGCAGAGCGCGAAACAGTTTGCGGATCGTCCAGCCTTTGTCTTTATGGGAGAAACGACGACGTATGCACAATTCAATCAGCAGGTCGAACATCTCGCAGCTGGACTTGCCCAGCACGGGATTGGAAAAGGGGATGCAGTCGCCCTGCTCATGGATAATCGGCCGCATTTTGTTAGCGCTTACTATGCGATACTCCGCGTAGGAGCAGTCGTTGTTCCCATGAACCCTATCTATACGGCGCGCGAAATTAGCTTCATTCTATCGAACAGTAAAGCAAAGGCAGCCATTGCCTTATCAGCGTTGCAGCCGGTACTAACCCCGATGAAGGACCAAATAGAAGATTTGCAGCTTCTCATCTACACGGAATCCATTGAAAATGAAATAACGATCGATCAGCTTGTACAGGAAGGGCAAGAGTCAGAGGCAGGCTACGCGGAGCCGGAACGAAACGAAGATGACCTCGCTGTTATTCTGTACACATCAGGTACGACTGGCCAGCCAAAAGGAGCGATGCTCTCCCACCGCAATATGGCATCGAATGCGGATGCGATGGGGATATTGTTCGAGTTGGTGCCAGAAGATCGCATGGTCGCAGTACTCCCAATGTTTCACGTCTTCTGCATGACGGTGTGCATGAATGGCCCGATTCGCACGGGAGCGGCCATTATTATTGAGCCAAAATTTCATCCGGTAGACGTCCTCCAAACGATTCGGGAGCAAAAAGCCACATGTTTCGCAGGTGTTCCGACCATGTACAACTATCTGCTACAGCTACCGACTGCGACAAAAGAAGATTTCTCCTCCATCCGGATATACTGCTCGGGAGGTGCATCCATGCCTGTTGAGCTCCTTCACAAGTTCGAAGCGAAATACGATGCCAAGGTACTGGAGGGCTACGGTTTGTCAGAGGCAGCTCCAGCTACAACATTTAATCCATTGCATGGTACCAGAAAGCCAGGATCGGTTGGGGTCGATATCCCGCTTGTGAAAAACAAGGTCGTCGATCCCGAAGGAAACGAAGTCGCACGTGGAGAAGTGGGCGAGCTGGTGGTACATGGGCCCAATGTCATGACAGGGTACCTCGGTTTGCCAGATGATACGGCCGCGGCACTCCGAGATGGTTGGCTGTATACGGGAGACATGGCTCGCATGGATGAAGAAGGATATGTGTACATCGTTGACCGCAAAAAAGACATGATTCTCGTTGACGGCTATAATGTGTACCCGCGTGAGGTAGAAGAAGTTCTTTACCAGCATCCTGCGATTATCGAGGCGGCTGTGATTGGGATTCCTGACGAGGTGCATGGCGAAGCAGTCAAGGCATTTGTGGCATTGAAGGAAGTTGCGGTTTCTCAAGAGGATATCATGGCATTTTGTCGTGACAAGCTGGCGAAATACAAGGTTCCTCGTCAGGTAGAATTCGTAGCAGAGCTTCCCAAAAACAGTACGGGGAAAATCTTGCGTCGCTCGTTGCGCACCACTTAAAAGATCGCATGATTAAATGAAAAGAGCCAGCTCACAATGATCCTTTTGTTGTTAGCTGGTTTTTTTTGTTATCATGAACTGTGACAAGATGTTAATCGTTTGGAAGGAATTAGTGATTTTTGATAGAATCAGGTGATAAATTTGTACACATAAGGAGATAAAACTATGGCAAAAAACAAATTACTAAGAATGGACAATGTTGGCATCGTTGTAGAATCCCTTGATGACGCAATCTCTTTCTTCGAGGAGATTGGCTTGAAACTCGAAGGTCGAGCTACTGTCGAAGGTGAATGGGCTGGTCGCGTAACCGGGCTGGGTTCACAGTGTGTAGAGATTGCTATGATGGTTACCCCAGATGGCCACAGCCGACTTGAACTTTCGCGATTTCTCACCCCACCTACTATATCAGATCACCGAACTGCTCCTGTAAATGCCCTCGGTTATCTACGCGTCATGTTCACCGTTGAAGACATTGACGAAATGGTATCCAGACTCACTAAGTATGGTGCTCAGCTCGTTGGCGAAGTGGTTCAGTACGAGGACTCGTATCGGCTCTGCTACATTCGTGGACATGAAGGACTTCTAATCGGTTTGGCGGAACAACTCGGTAATAAATAAGTGACGGTTAATAGAAGACTTAATTGAACTTTAACGGAAATCAATGCAAAACCAAATTAAAGGGACTCAACTAACGGGTTTCGATAGCTTAATAAATAACGAAAACGCGGCTGCCGGTATAGATCGGCAGCCGATC
>NZ_AKIX01000072.1:0-27886 GCF_000282075.1 Brevibacillus sp. BC25 | reverse complement strand
TGGCTGCCGCATCCAATCGATCATCATGGATAATATCACGGAAGCCGGCAATCGGTTCGCTCAGCGTCTTAGCATGAAGCATGTATGTATAAGTGACCACGACTCTCATATACATGCCTCGGACTATGAGAGTTTTAAACATCATGTGCACGCGAGTTATCCCATTCTTTCCCGCTAAAGACTTCGCATCGACTTGATGCGAAGCCTTTTGGCGTACGCTACGTATACAGTGCCATCCATTCTCGCAGTCTCTCTTTTGCAAAAGCTCTTAATTCCGCTGGCTCCACAACCTCCATATGTCCGATCATATCCAAAATATCGCGACATGCTCTTTCATAGCTGTACAAATTGACCGTCAATTGCTCATACTCTCCCTGCTGCACAGCGGAAATCACCTCCAGCCTCTCTCGCACGGCCAGCTTTTCAGCATGCAACCTGATCACGACAGGAAAATATTCGACTTCACGACAAGCCTGCTTGAACGCCGCCTCCTGATTCGTCCAATAACCTGCCAACGAAAAGCTCTCTGGAATCTCGAATGCCTCCTCCCGTACATGAACAGAAGGAATACGCTCGCACTTAAAAGTTCGAACCTCCTGCGCGTTTTCACAGTAAGCAACGAGATACCATTCCGTTTTTTTCACGACGAGACCGTAGGGACATACCGTGCGTGACGAGCTGCTCCCATCCATTTTGCGATAGGCAATGACGACTTTGCTTGATCGCCAAACCGCTGCCCGCAAAACCTCCAGATTCGGTATGACTACTCTCTCTTCCCACCATGGCGTCTCATCGAAATAGAAACGCTTCTTCGCTTTCTCTATATCCGGCCGATAAGTCTGCGGCAACGTCTTTTCCAATTTAAGCAAAGCAGACGTTAATTTGTGTCCAGTCTCGGTATCCTGCCCTACATGAATCCCCATCCCGGTCAAATACAAGTGCACGACATCATCGACGTACAGCTGTTTCAAATTGACCGTATATCCTTCCATCAAATAAATTCCACCGCCAGGCCCCGAGGTTGCCGCGATCGGAATCCCTGCTTGGGACAGTGCGTCAATATCCCGATAAATCGAGCGAACAGACGTCTCCAGCGCTATAGCGAGTTCTTTTGCTTTCATTTTTCCTCTTGATTCGATCAGTAGCAAAATCGCAATCAATCGATGCAGTCTCATCTCCAACCTCCACGACAAAACGACCACTCTATTTTTCTACGCGGCCAAATTGATGACACGATGCTGTCAACAATACAAAGATATCATAGAGCTATCATTATGGGAGGGATGCAGGATGAATATTGCGGTATTAGGAACTGGCTTTGGTGCGTACCATGCACATCTGCTGAAAAAAATGGATGGTGTGGATAGAGTGGTAGTTTTCGGTCGAAATGAATCGAAGCTGCAAAAGCTACAGGAAGAGCTACATGTGGAGATTACAGAGCATATTGACGAGATCATGCGCGATCCTACTATCGATGTCGTGGACATTTGCTTGCCTTCGCAGCTGCATCGGCAATTTGCAGTAGAAGCACTCGAAAACGGAAAGCATGTATTCTGCGAAACACCCGTTTGTTATACGCTAGACGATGCACAAACGATGAAGCATGCAAGGGACCGGTCGGGGAAAAAGCTGTTGGTGAATCAGTTTATTAAATTTGACCCGGCGTACACCTACCTTCACAGCGCACAGACAGAAAACAAGTACGGACAGCTCCTCTCCCTCTCGCTCAAAAGAGAAACAGCTCCCCTATGGGGGGATCTGGGCTTGTCCTCCATTACGACCAATCTGATGATCCACGAGCTGGACTTCGTAATATGGCTGTTCGGTCGGAATGCCAGTATGAGCGCATGGGGGGCAGAATCATCGGATAAAAAACAGTCTATCGTCCGCTCGCACTTTCATTACCCTGATACGCATGCTGAAATAGTCGCCTCCTCGCAGATGCCGACCTCGTACCCATTTACTGTCGGTTACGAAGCGTACTTCGAGAAGGCAAAGCTCGTCTTTCAGGAAGCCGACAGCCATGGTCAAACGGAATCTTTCTTATGGGAATACACATCCTCTGGCAAGAATGAGCTCGTTCTCCAACCCGTCAATCCGTATAAAGAGAGCTTGCGGCATGCCATCCAATGCTTTACAGACCATACACAATCGATCATCGATGTTGATCATGCTGTCGAGTCTCTGGAACTCGCGCTTGCGCTACAGAAACAGCTTGCACGTCAGTAAAGAACAAAACCTCCATGAAGCGTCTTTTTCATGGAGGTTTGTTGCTTGCTCTTTCATTTATGATCTTGCCCGTCGTGGCTTCAAGTGCCTCTTCCTTGGAGAGCGTTTTTGCTGTCTGATCAGTCTGTATCCATGATAAATCCGAAAAGTTGCCCGTGAGCTCGGTAACAATTCCCTTTTTGTTTCAGGGGGGAAGAATGTAATGCCGACAACTTTGGGCTGTCAGGGCATATGATGACCAGTAGAAGCAAGGCACAAGACTACTACTGGAGGTAACTAGTATGAACCTGACATTAAATCGACTCAGTCTGACGAATGTGGATGACTCTGCTGGTGTGTGGCAATATGAAGGTGGTAAAGTGTTTGAGGGAAATAACCATATAGCCAATTACGCGAGTACGAAGCGCACCGTGCATCAGGGAACTGAAGCGCAGAATACGGCAATGCTCACATTGACACTTTTCTTTTATGGTCTCGAGAATATTACACTCCAAGGAAGTCATAACTTCAGCTCTGGCAAGCAAATTGGAAGCGTTAGCGCTGCTTCATCCCAATTTGCTTCTTCTATTGGTAAACAGTTCACAGTATTAGGAAATAATCTCGTTATTCAGTGATTTCAGGCGATCGAAAATTTGTCGGATACCCAGCAAAACAGCTCCCTTTCATCGAAATCAGCACCGCTGTTGAACTGGATGAGCAACAACTTTTTCCCTCTATTACTTCTCAAAGCAACTTTTCATGAGAAAAGCCGATTCCCCTTCATTTCAGGAGGATCGGCTTTTGAGATTTTACTGGTAAGGGGTACCATCAAAAAACGGTCTAACATTGAGTTATTATTTTTAAACTGTCTTTTGATAGCTAGCCACTTCACTTAGGTTTTCGTGTCGCTTATATTTTGCAGGAGCCATCTGCGCAATTGTCGCCGGATTGCTCGTCTTTTTTCTCGTCGTTCTGCACGAATTTCAGAGCAGGAGCTGCGCTTTCTTCTTCCCATACTTGGTTCAATGCGCCTAAAAAGACTTCTCCTGGCTGCGCGCCAGAGACTGCATATTTGTTATTAATCACAAAGAACGGTACACCCGTGACACCCAAATCGTTGCCTCTCTGTTTGTCCTCTTGTACTTGCTCTCTGTATTCGTCGCCTGCCAGCATGGCGAGCGTCGCTTCCTTGTCCAAGCCTACCTCAGAAGCAAGCTGTGCCAGCACCTCGTGGTCACCGAGATGGAGCGATTCCGTAAAGTACGCCTTCAGCATTCGCTCCTTCATTTCCTTCATTTTTCCATGAGCATGGGCAAAGTGCGTCAAGCGGTGCGCATCGAATGTATTAGTCGGAATCATCGTGTCAAAATGATAGTCGAGACCGACGCCTTTTGCCATTTGGGTTACTTGGTCATTCATCCCCTTCGCCTGTGCGAGCGGAATGCTATACTTGGCTGCCAGTACTTCATGCATGTCCATATCGGTATCGCGTTCCATCTGCGGGTCGAGCTGGAAGCTACGATATACGACCTCTACTTGATCCTTATGCGGAAATTGAGACAGCGCTCCTTCCAGACGGCGCTTACCGATATAGCAAAACGGGCAGGCAAAATCAGACCAGATTTCAATTTTCATGTTCCATCCTCCTCTATTTGAACGGAGCTGACCGAAAGACAGCAAACCGCACACTGCAAAATTCGTCGTATGCACATTATACAACAACGCACGGTACGACTATGCACTTTGGAGGATGAAAGCTGCACTTTACCCTTAGCGAGTCATGCGAATGATGCGATCGCAAATCGTTTCCGCATCTGCTTTGTCATGCGTGACCAGGATCGAAGTCATCTTGGCAGCTCGCAGCATTCGCTTCAAGTCATCACGTATTTTCGTTTTCAGCTCGGCATCCAGATTACTGAACGGCTCATCCATCAACAAGATAGCCGGTCTAGGTGCCAGTGCACGCGCAAATGCGACACGCTGCTGCTGTCCCCCGCTCAGCTCATGAGGATATCGCTTGCCGTAACCTTCGAGCTGTATGAGCGCCAACATCTCGTTCAAACGAACCAGACGCTCTGCTTTGGATAAGCGATGCAGACCGAACAAGATGTTTTGCTCGACAGTCAAATGCGGAAAAAGCGCATAATCCTGAAAAATCATGCCGATCCCGCGTTGCTCTGGCTCCACAAACTGCCCTTGATCGACCAACACTTTCCCATCGATCTGGATGCGCCCGCTCTTCGGGGACTCCAGTCCGGCTATCAAGCGAAGCAATGTACTTTTTCCACAACCGCTATTCCCGAGCAGCCCGACAACTTCCCCCTGCTCCATCTGCAAGGAAAAATCCCGGATGACGCTGCCGTTCCCGCTTGCATAACCAAACGTCAGGTTTTTCACTTCAAAAAAAGTCATTTTGCCTGTCTCTCTCCTAACCAGTGATAGAAAATAACGGAGACGATCCCCACTGCAATAATACAGAGCGAAGGAATCGCGGCCTGATGAATTTGTTCATCGCTTGCATATTGATACGCCTTTGTTGCCAGCGTCTCGAAGTTAAAGGGACGAAGGAGTAAGGTAAGCGGCAATTCCTTCACGATTTCCATGAACACCAGGATAAAACCAGTGAGCACAGCCCCTTTGATTAATGGCAAATCCACTTTGAAAAAGGCCCGCGTCATGCTCATCCCGAGCATACGTGCCGCTTCTGAATAACGATTCCCCGTCTTCTCAAACCCTGCCTCGACTGCATTGAATCCAACTGCAAGGAAGCGGATGATGTAGGCAAACGTCAGCATGAACAAGGACATGCTGAGTACCAGCTTGTTGGCGCCTAAGCCCAGCCAGCTATAGAAGGAACTCAGCTCTTTATCTACGGACATCACCACCGCCATCACACCGATGGACAAGACTGCCCCCGGAATGGAATAGCCCATGGAAATCAAGCGCGTCAGTGCCACAGCGAATATCGAACCTCGGGAGAATCGGATGACATTCGCTACGATTACCGCGAGCAGCATCAAGATGGTGATTGAGATACAGGAAATGAACAGCGTATTGCTCAAGAGCTTCCAGAAGGTCTCGTTCAATACTTCCCCGTACGTCCACGTTGCCCAGACAATCAATTGTCCAACAGGGATCACAAACGAAAACGAAACAATAACCAATCCGAAGATTACGGCAGCGTACATCGGGATTCCGCGCAATTTTCTGCGTGTGAGCGGCGTGCTCCTGTTCGTAGGCGAGCTGAATTTTTTTCTTTTACGCACGAGACGTTCGACGATAAAGATCCCGATAATCAACGTCATGAGCCAGGCGGACAAACGGATAGCCGATTCTACGTCGTACATGCCAAACCACGTCTTGAAAATCGCCGCTGTAAAAGACTGAATTCCAAAATGCTTCGTCACCCCAAAATCATTGAGCACTTCAAATGCCACCAGACTCGCGCCACCCACAATGGCTGCCTGTGACATAGGCAGGACGATGCGAAAAAAGATATGCGTTTGGTTTTTCCCGAGCAATCTGGCATTTTCAATGAACACAGCACTCTGCTTTTCAAGAAAGGTTTTCGTAATCAAATAGACGTACGGGAACAAAAACAGAGTAAAAATAAAAATAGCGCCCTTCATCGACATGATGTCAAAGTAGCGTTGATCGAGCGTCAGCCCGAATGTATCACGCAAAATCGTCTGAATGCTCCCCGTATAGCTGAGCATGGAGCCGTACGTGTATGCTGCGATATACGGAGGAATCGCTAGCGGCAGCACGAAAGCAAATGAAAAAAAGCGACGCAATGGAAAATCGTAGGCAGCGACCAGCCAGGCCAAGGTCACACCTACGATGATCGTACAGGCTCCGGTACCGAGTACGAGCCATAACGACTGCAGCGCATAATCCAGTAGCATGTACTCTTGGATATGCTGCCAGTTTTCATTTTGTTTTTGAAAGAGTCCGAAAAAAATATAAAGAGACGGGAGAAGGGCCAAAATGGCCCCTATCACGCTCAGCGTTACCCACCCGTTCAGTTTTCGTCTCAGGCTTCTACGCAAAAGTGCTCCCGTCATGCTTATTTCCAACCTGCTTGATTCAGCAGTTCTACCGCTTTTTTGTTATACTCGCCAAGCTTAGCAAAGTCGAGCTTTTGCGTTTTGAATTCTCCCCACTCTTTCAAAAGAGCAGGCTTGTCAGCCTCTGCATTTACAGGGAACTCGTAGCTTCCGTTTGTCAGCATCGTTTGAGCCTCTTTACCTGTGACGAACTCAATCAATTTCACGGCATTGTCCTTGTTTTTCGCGTGCTTGGTCAAACCAATACCGCTGATGTTCAAGTGTGTGCCTGTCGTTTCTTGGTTCGGGAAGAAAACGCCGATGTTTTGCGCGACTTTTACTTCCTCTGCATCTTTGGAGTTCAGCATTTGTCCAACATAGTAGGTGTTCATGATCGCAACGTCACCGACTTTGGCAACGACTGCTTTTGCCTGATCACGGTCTCCACCTTCAGGCTTGCGTGCGAAATTGTTTACCAGACCCTTTGCCCAATCCAGTGCAGCCTGCTCGCCATTCAGCCCAATAAAAGAAGCAACGAGTGACTGGTTGTACAAGTTCGAAGAAGAGCGTACCAATACTTTGCCTTTCCATTTATCCGTAGCCAAATCTTCATACGTAGACAGCTGCTCTGGCTTCACGCGATCCTTCGCATATACGATCACACGCGCACGGGTAGCCATACCGATCCATTGGTTGTCAGGATCACGCAGTTCTTTCGGTACGTTCTTCTCTACTTCAGCAGATTGAATCGGTTGCAGAACGTCATTTTGCTTCGCGTAGTTCAGAACTCCACCGTCTACCGTGATGAACAAATCCGCTTCGGAGCTCTCTCCTTCACGCTTCAAGCGCTCAACCAGCTCTTCTGCTGTACCCTTCACTTCGTTTACCTTGATGCCTGTTTGCTTCGTGAATTCTGCGAACAGTTTGCTATCAATATCGTAATGGCGCGCTGTAAATACGTTAACGACTTGCTCTGTGGCAGCCGGCTCCTGTGCCTTTGGCGCTTCTGTTTGCGGCTGGGCAGTATTCGCGCCGTTTCCGCATGCAGCAAGTATTGGCAACGTCAGCATCGTACTCAGCATGACCGCCAGCATCGATTTTTTTCTCATTTTGATTCTCCCTCTCTATCGCAGTGATTATTGATAATGAATATCATTGCCAATTGACAAGGCTTATTGTAACGAACAAAAATGAGAAAATGCTGTGAAAATAAAAAAACATCCTCAATTATTTTTAGCGAGATGTGGATCGGTTGAAATTCACTGACGAAGCGGTACAAAAACAGTCACAGTCGTCCCTTTCTGCTCCACACTCTGAATCGTTATGCTTCCGTTGTAACGCGCAAGCAATCTTTTGGCGATCGCAAGCCCGAGTCCATACCCGCTCTCCCCGCTGTTTCTGGCTTTGTCTACCCGATACAATCGGTCCAAAACATACGGCAAATCTTGCTCGGGTATGCCGATTCCTTCATCTATGATAGCCATACAGGCTACATTTTCTTGCACCTTGGCCCTCACGAGGATTCTCCTGCTCTCCCCGGAATATTTGACGGCATTATCCAAAAGGATCAGTAGCACTTGCTCCAGGTGTTCTTCCGAAATGGCAAGGATTTCTCCAGCCAAAGGCGCTAGTTCTTGCTCGATCGTAAATGTCAGCTGAATCGTGGCAAATTTCTTGATCATGCGACAGACAGCCCGATCCGGATCACGGAGCGCGACATCTTCTTCGATCTCCACATGCTCCGCTCTTGTCAAAGCGAGTAGCTCCTGCACCAGTCCTTTTAGTCTGGCGAGCTCTTGAATCGATGTCTGCAAGGATTCCTCCAAAACAGCTGGATCATTTTTGCCCCAACGCCGCAGCATTCCCAGATGCCCTTCGATAATCGCGATCGGCGTCCGCAGCTCATGTGAGGCATCTTCGACGAATTGTCTCTGCTGCAAAAAGGACCGCTCCACCTGATCCATCATTTTATTGAACATTTTCATCAAGGTCGCAATCTCATCCTGATTATCGTGAAACTGCACGCGTTCATGGAATCCTTTTTGCCGGACGTTGCTCATCGTTTCATTCATCGATTGCAAAGGCCTAAGCAATTGCCGCGCGAGCAATCTGCCACCCAGTCCGCTTATGATCACAGCAGTCAAGCACCCAATTGCCATGACCTGAAATAGCGCACCACTCAACTGCTCAAATTCTTTCATATTCTTCAGAATCATGACTGTCCCGTTAAATTGAAAGATCGTAAGAGGACTGCTCATGATCAACAGGTCACCACGCACTTCTTGGGTCTGGGTGCGAATCGACTGAACAGGTGGAAGCGGTGGCAGTGTGATATCTTGAAAATTTTCCGATACGACAACAATCGGTTTACCCTCTTCGTCCAGAATGCGAATCATCTGATTTCGTTGATTGATTTTCTCCAGGAAGCTGCGTAGCTCTGTGAGGTCCTCCCCCTCAAAAGATTGCTCTTTTTCCAGCGTGTAGTTGAGGAACTCTCGCATCGTCTGTTGCACAACCTGTTGTTCCTGATTAAACATCCACTTCTCTACAAAAAAATATTGGAAGCTATTATAGCCAATGAATACGAGAAAAAGCAGAAGTGACGACCAGAGTGTCAGCTTCCATTTGATCGGGAGCTTTAAGAATCTCGATGGTCCTCTCATTTTCGCATCACGTAGCCAATCCCGCGTACAGTCGAGATATAGCTATCCTCATTGGGAGAATCGATTTTATTACGCAAATACCGAACGTACACATCGACAACATTGGTCTCGACAGCCGCCTCGAATCCCCATACGGTATCGAGTAGCACCTCGCGAGGCAGGACACGATTGATGTTTTTCATGAACGTCACGAGCAAATCATACTCTCTTTTGGTCAACTCAACAGGTTGATTATTTTTGGTGACGATACGTCCCTCTATTTGGACCACCAGTCCTCGGTGCGCGAGCATGGTTCGGGGGACATTCTCCTGTTCTTCCTGACGGCGAAACACAACGCGTATGCGTGCCAACAGCTCCTCGATCGCGAATGGCTTCGGAATATAATCATCGGCACCACTATCCAAGCCTGCGACACGGTCTGTAATACTGTCTCTGGCTGTCAGCATAATAATCGGCGTTTTTTTCACGCTGCGTATTTTTTGACAAACCGCTATACCATCAAGCCCTGGAAGCATGACGTCCAATAGTATGACATCCCATTCTTCCTGTAAAGCGAGCTCGAGTCCTTTATGTCCATCATGCGCGACTGTAATCGCAAACGATTCGTAGCGAAGCTCCAGCTCAATAAATCGGGCCATATTGATCTCATCTTCTATCAGCAGCACTCTTTTCACGTTTTGCCCACCCTTTTGCCCATGCCGGGGAATTCCACCTGATTGTAGATGAAAATAATTTTCAGCGTCAATGTTCTCCTACGCAGCCCAGTAACCATACGCCCACCTCTTACATAAGATATGTCAAACTGGATAAATGTAAGGTGGTGTAACATGTACGGATATCAGCCTTATGAATACCCATATGAATATGACCTGCGAGCCGTGTCCTCACAACATGGGCGGAGAACAGGACAATCTTTTGCCGAAATTCAGGGCGGTCCACTGGCGCCGAATCTGAATGGATATGTTGTGTTTACCGATGTCCCCTACGGTACCGAAGTGTTCGTGGAAGTCAGCGGTCTTCCCGCTTTCCAGCCAGCCGCTGGCAATCAACCGCAAATCGGGCCATTTGGTTTTCATTTGCATGAGCATGGCACCTGTACGGTAGGAAATCCGAATGACCCCTTTACCGCAGCAGGCAGTCACTGGAACCCTACACAGCAACCACATGGCAACCACGTAGGCGACTTCCCCGTACTGTTTTCCAATGACGGCTATGCACGAATGACTTTTTTCACAAACAAAATCAGTGCAGCAGATGTAGTTGGTAGAAGCGTGATCATCCACCAAAGTCCCGATGACTTCCATTCGCAACCGGCAGGAAATAGCGGGAAACGACTGGCATGCGGATTGATCTACGCTGGATGACGCTTCACTCGAACAGGAAAAGGGGGCAACTCTATAAGCTGCCCCCTCCCATTATTGAATCAGCTATCGCCGTAATGTAGACAAATCAAATGCTGGTACAAGCCCTTCCTCGGCTGCACGACCGAGCAACGCCTCGACAGCTGCATAACCATCGTTACCCAAATTTCTCGTAAACTCATTCACGTACAAGTTAATATGCGCTTGCGCTACCTCCAGAGACAGCTCTTGGGCATGGGACATGACATATTCTTGTGATGCGGTTGGATTCGCCCATGCATATTCCACAGAGGAGCGCGTCCAATTGGTCAGAGCCTCGATGTCCATTGATTTTTTCACGATGATGGCACCCAACGGAATCGGCAAATTGGTATCAGACTCCCACCAGTTGCCCAAGTCCGTCATGAGAGACAGCCCGTAGTTTTGATACGTGAAACGTGCCTCGTGGATGACGAGTCCCGCATCGATCTTGCCGTCACGTACAGCAGGCATAATCTCATGAAACGGCATGACGACGATCTCCCCTACACCACCTGGGACATTTTGTGCTGCCCAGAGCCGGAACAGTAAATAAGCTGTGGAGCGCTCACTCGGGACTGCTACACGTTTGTTGGACAGGCGTGCTGGATCCTTCGCACTCTCGCCAGAATTTCCTTGGGTCAAAACGAGTGGCCCGCATCCTCTGCCCAGTGCACCGCCGCAAGGGAGCAACGAGTAGTTATCCATCACCCATGGCAATGCCGCATAGGAGATTTTCATTACTTCAGGGCCTTCCCCCTGTGCAGCAAGCGTATTCGTAATATCGATATCTGCGTACATAATATCGAGCTTTGGCGCTCCCGGAATCAAATCATGTGCCCAGGCATGAAAAACAAAAGTGTCATTCGGACATGGTGAAAACGCAATTTTCATGATAGTACCTCCCGTAGTACAGAGCTTCCCTTTTCCAGAGATTCCAACGCATCTTTTATCCGCCAAGCGGATTTATCTCGCGGTCCAATTGCATTCGATACCGTGCGAATTTCCAGAACAGGTCGTCCAGCAGCCTCGGCAGCAGTCGCAACGCCATACCCCTCCATCGCTTCAGCCAGCGCGTCTGGCATCCGCTGTGCCAAAGCCGCCGCTGTTTCCGCTGTTCCCGTTACGGTTGATAGTGTGAGTACGATGCCTTTTTTGGCAGCCAAGCCTGCTGCCCTCATTGCTTCCGTTGCCCGTTCGACCAACCCCTGATCGACACTTACTCGAGCTGATCCAAATCCCAATTCGTCTACACTGCAAAAGCCCTCAGGCGTTTCTGCCCCCAAATCCGCACAAATAATCTCTGTCGCGACAACGAGCGACCCAATCTCTGCTTGTCCCACGAATCCGCCGCATATTCCTGCACAAATGACCAGATCGTAGTCCGCGCAAGCAAGCGCTCTGGCTGTACTCGCTGCGGCCGCTGCTGGTCCTACTCCCCCAGCGATGACTGTGAAACGCTCATCCCCTTGAATGCCGCGCATCACTGCATCCCGTTCTGCATCAACGGAGGTCACGACCAGAATGCTTCTATATTGTTGTGACAAAGTCATTTACCCTAGCTCCTTTCAACCGCTTTCCATCTCCCACGTTATCGCTACTTTTCGTTCGTGTAAAGGCGTTTAAAGAGTTTGTCAAAAGACAGGGAAATTATTACAATGGAACCTGCTATGCATTTTCGTTAGATAAGAGGTGACCGATTATGCTTCATCCACCGAATCCGAACACCCATCCCGACTGGCTCGCCCCCCATTCTTTGGCCTGGTACACTCAGCTGGGCGAAATGACTGGTGAATACGTATATCCGTGGCGCTCTACCATTACGGAACCGAATGGCGAGTCGCTTTTTATGGAGGAAATTGGTCGCGTGGTTCCGAATCAATCCGTTCTCGATATCGGCTGCGGGCACGGAGCATTCACACTGCACTGGAGTCGTTCTGCCAAAGAAATTGTCGGCTTGGATGTGACAGAAAACTTTGTGCAGAACGCCCGTACGCAAACACCCGCAAACGTTTCCTTCGTTGTCACCAATACGAAATATACCTTCCCTTTCCATGACGATACGTTCGATTGCGCCTACAATCGCAAGGGACCTACCTCCGCCTATCCAGATATAGCACGCGTCGTCAAAAGAGGAGGCTCATTCATCGGATTACATCCGGGCGATCAAATGTCCTCCGAATTATTCGAATGGTTTCCTCATTTATTTGGTTCACGTCCAGTAAACACTCCGATCCTGCAAAATCTACAGGAGAGACTCAGACAAGCTGCTTTCCAGCGAGTGGATATTCAGACGGTGATCGCCACCGAGTATCTTCAGACCCCACTCGATGTCATTCGCATGCGTTGCTTCGGGCAAAGTCCCACTATTCTCACGTCCACCTTCGAACAACACATGGAGAGTGTTATGCCGATTTTTGACCACTATGCGACTTCTGACGGTCTGCCAACTACGCATATGTATTACCTCGTTCGCGCGATTGTTTGATTCTTCCTGTAAAAAAACCTCTAGCCGTATTTGGCCAGAGGTTGTCACTACGCTTATCCTTTTAGCAAATAGCTGTTGCCATCTTCATCCTGAAAAGTCGCATAGGTCCCCCACTGCATCTTGTTCAGTTCCCCTTGAAAAACAACACCGTTTGTGCGCATCGTTTCGTACGTCTTTTCAATTTCTGTACATTCAAAAACGATCGAGGCTTTTTGTTCCTGCCAGTCGCTCATCATACTTTTCGGATAGAGTACCAAAGCAGTCTGGGCACCTGCTGGTCCTACCTCCAGCCAACTGCTGTTTGGTCCCATCGGGTGCTCTTGCTTGACTTCAAATCCAACCTTTTCTGTCCAGAACACTTTTGCGCGTTGCTGATCTTCTACGTAAACAGCTACCGTGGCCATTTTGGTAATCATAATATCCTCCTTACTAACTCGAACCTTATCCTCCAATTGTAACCGAAAAAAAGTTTACTTATCGCTATCAGCATACCCAAATGTTGACAATAGTTGCACATGTATTTATATTTAATTACGAAATGTAAGGAACCAAACATTGAATAAGCTTCTCCCTTTCAATGCATCATGATATTGTAAAAACAAGTTGCAGGAGGAATGCAGAGTGGGTAAGGATTTTATTGCAGCCGTAAAAGACAGAAGAACGTACTATGGGATCAGCAAGGAAAATGTTGTATCTGATGAGCGCATTAAAGAAATCGTGCAGGAAGCAGTAAAGTACTCACCATCCGCATTCAACTCCCAAAGCGCTCGCGTTGTTGTCCTCTTGGGTGCGGAGCACGATAAGCTGTGGAACATCACCAAAGAAACCTTGCGTAAAATCGTTCCCGCTGAAAATTTCGGAGCCACGGAAGAAAAAATGAACGCCTTCGGTAGCGGCTACGGCACAGTTCTTTTCTTTGAAGACCAAAGTGTCGTCGAAAACCTCATGCAGCAATTCGAAGCGTACAAAGATAATTTCCCGATTTGGTCCGAGCAATCTTCCGGAATGCTTCAGTATGTTGTGTGGACTGCATTGGAAATCGAGGGCTTCGGTGCTTCCTTGCAGCATTACAATCCACTCATCGATGAAGAAGTCCAACAAACATGGAAGGTCCCTAGCACATGGAAGCTGAGAGCACAAATGCCTTTTGGCAAACCAACCGCTCAACCAGGTGAAAAACAATTCCAATCGCTGGATGAGAGAGTGAAGTTCTTTTCCTAAGTAACATTTCGCTCCATGTTCGTAATGGACGGCTCAGAGATTTCGTACTCGGGCCGTTCTTTCGTTTATTGAGCGATTGCTTTCCTCTATCGTCTGTGATAGTATTAGCTTAAACAAAAGATTCTTATTTAAAGCGTTCACATATTGTAAAGGGTTTACATTTATGTTTGAACCTTTTACAATGTGTGAATTTTATTTTATATAAATAAAAGTTACATATTCATTTTATTTTGTTGGAGGTAACACCCATGCAAACAGGTACAGTTAAATGGTTCAACGCAGAAAAAGGTTATGGCTTCATCGCAGTTGAAGGCGGAAACGATGTATTCGTTCACTTCAGCGCAATCCAAGGCGACGGTTTCAAAACCCTCGAAGAAGGCCAACGCGTTGAATTCAACGTGGTTGAAGGCAACCGTGGTCCACAAGCTGAGAACGTAACAAAACTGTAAATTACACATAAAGCTGCCCTTGCGAATAACAAGGGTGGCTTTTTTTTCCAGTCATTTTTCCTCACAAAATTCGTTCTTTGTTCCTAAAGAGCAGTTGACATTAGCTATGCCTCCCCATATAATCACTTTATAATGCAGAGTAAAGCAACGGCGCTTTCTAGCATAAGTTTTAAAATGTACACAACGAAATAAACGTGACTTGCCTTTTTCGTTTATTTTTAGCGAGCTATGAAAGCGGTTCCAGTTGGTTGTTATTGACATTACCTGTAAACAAAAGTTCATACGAAATAAGCAAAGGCGCTTAGGGTAAATCTCATTCATTTATGAGATCCTAAGTGCTTTTATTGTTTACATCCGCAAAAAGGTGGGATATCCATGGAGCACATTGGAAGCGTCATTATTTACATCATCATGTTATGTGCAGTAATTGGTGCCATTGCCGCGATCCGCAACAGCGATGAAGGTCTCGGTAAGGAGTTCATGGAAGGGATTCACTCAACAGGTTACATCTTCGTTCCTGCTGCCGGTATTATGGCGTCCCTCCCGTACATCTCTTGGTTCGTAGAAAAAGCGGTATCACCCATCTTTAACAAAATTGGAGCAGATCCTGCGATTGCGGCAACTGCGATTCTCGCATCTGACATGGGTGGCTATCAGTTGGCAAACCTCCTGAAGACCTCCACGGAAGGTTGGATTATGGCGATGATCGTCGGTCTGATGGCCGGTGCTACAATCGTGTTCTCCATCCCAATGGGTCTTGCTATGTTGGACAAGCGCGACCATAAATACATGGCGCTTGGCGTAATGTCCGGTATTTTGACAGTTCCGATTGGTGCTTTTATCTCCAGCGCCATTCTTGTTTTGACAAATGCAGAAGTTCGCAATGAAATCTCGACAAACGCTGAATCCACATATGCTTTTGCTATTGGTTTCGGTCAGGTACTGTTGAACCTTTCACCAATTTTGTTCTTCGTATTAGCGATTGCTGCTGGTCTGCGCTTCCTGCCAGACTTGATGATTAAAGGCTTCATGATTTTCGGAAAGACAATGGATGCAGCTATCAAGCTCGTACTCGTATTCTCGATCGTGCAACACTTTACTGGCATCTTCACGAAGATTTTCGGAGCTTGGGGCTTCGATCCGATCATCGCCGATCCAACCGATCAATACCGTGCATTGGAAACTGCCGGTTACATCGGGATTATGCTCGCAGGTGCGTTCCCAATGGTATACATGCTGCGTAAATATGCAGCGAAGCCGCTCGAAGTATTGGGTAATAAGCTGGGCATGAGCCCTTCTGGTAGTGCAGGCTTGCTCGCAACTAGCGCGAACATCCTAGCGATGTTCCGTCTCATTCGTTCCATGCCGCCGAAAGACAAAGTTATCAACATTTCCTTCGGGGTTTGCTCAGCTTTCTTGCTGGGTGACCACTTGTCCTTCTCGGCTAACTTCCAACCAAACATTATTTTGCCGGTCATGATTGGTAAATTGGGTGCAGGTATTATCGGGATTGCTTTTGCTTACTGGCTCTCCGTTCCGAAAGCACTTGAACTGGAAAAACAAGATCGTGCTGCAGGAATTATCGGTCCAGATGAGTACTTGGATAATCACAACGCTCAAGCTGAAGTTGCAGCAACCAAACAATAAAAGCAAAAGAGCGGTCCTTCGTGGGCCGCTCTTTTTTTTCTTTACACAGCTTTTTGGCTCATCTCCCAAATTTCCAATGCAGGTACCGGCTTTTTTGAGCACCCTTCCATCGTTAATTCACGCGCTTCTTTTGACCACAAAAAAGGATAGATCGCAAACATTTCATCGCCTTTTAGCAGGGAAACGTCCTTCTCCCAATCCTTCCAGAAAAATGTGGCATAAAACGTATGGATATCCCCCGTCATTGCCCAGTGCAAAAAGTCGGTATAGCCGATTTCAAGGTCCTCCCACGCAAGACTGTCCGGAGCGAAATACCATATACCGCCTACCGAATCCGGGAACATTCCACCATTGATCGCAAAGAATCCCCCTATGACATCGTCTGCTACCAACAGCATCTCGTTCAATGCACATTGCTGATTCCAAGAAGTGATGGAACGAGGTAAATGAGGATGACCGGACCCTAGAATGCGTAGCCAGCCTTGGTGAATCAGAATCCCGCCTGTTTCGAAAGCAACAGCACCTAGAGTTGACCTCATCGTTACTTGTAAATCAACAAGCTGTTTTTTCCCTTGTTCCTGTTCAGACGGCAGAAGGGTAATCTTTCGGTCTGATGCTGACTGCCATTTTTTTATTTCTTCTATCGCTGAATCCTCTTCGCAGTACAATTCCTCGAAGCTTTTCATTTCAGCCCCCACTCCAAAGTTATTGGGCGGCGCCCACAAGATGACGCTCACTCCTACCAGGTAGCTGATAGCACCCACCTAGTCATACAAATCGGGTGTATTTTAATCCACCATCCATCCCCAAAAAACAGCAAGAATGATAAAAACCCCTCCATAGGCGGCATATACCCGCCCGAAGGAAGGGAAGCTTTGAAGCATAGTCTGTTTATGTAATCATCACATTAGCTCGCCATGACGGACGAATCTTCAAAATCTACCCTTGATGGGCAGCCTGTGGGGAGCAGCACAAATCTCCTTTGCCCGATTCAAGTGCAGATTTCAAGCTCCTCAAAACATGAGACCAAGCCATTTCGTGCCAGCCCCGAGCCTTTTCCCACTCCTCTCCCTCTTTCCAACCGAAATGCTCGACCAATACTTGCGTTTTCCCCTCTGCTTCAGACAAGGTGACAAGTACGTAAGTCAAGGCATCCTCGTGATTCATGGTATCTGCAAATTCATCCGGTCCCTTCCATGTAAAGCCCAAGCGCTCCTTCGGTTCAAAATGGGTAATGATGCACCCTTTCGTCCCCATCTGGTCGCGATTGGTTGGATTGAAGTACAATTCGTACGCTCCACCCAGATACGGCTCAATCGTTGCATCAGGCGCAAACCACTGAATAAGCCGTTCCTTTCGTGTCCATGCCCACCAAACCAGCTCTATAGACGATGATACTTCTATCTCCGCTTTCAAGAAACCCATTGTGCTTCCCCCCAACTATTTTCCTAACAGTTTGAAAATAGCAATTTCTGTATAACCAGTCAATACAGAACACTCGCTATCTCCAATTTCACGTCTGAACGAGATTTCAAGCGTATTAATGAGTCTGAACAAGTCTGAATGGAATATTTTTTACTAAAAAGTGTAATTGTGCAGTAATCGCATAAGAATGAATGCTATAATAACTAAGTAAGTAAAAAATTTCACAATGGGGAGAGGAACGATGGAACAACCACTTGCTAAATCGGCTCATCAGAAATTACCCATTGGAAAATTGCTCAAGAGGGTCTTCGGTATCCTGATTGGTGCTTCCCTGTTTTCGGTAGCGCTCGAGATCTTTCTCGTACCGAACAATATTATCGACGGTGGAATCGTAGGTATCTCGATTATTACCTCGCATCTGTCTGGGTTCCCTCTTGGCGTTTTCCTTTTCGTGCTTAACTTGCCCTTCTTAATTATAGGGTACAAGCAAATTGGAAAAACGTTTGCACTCTCGACCCTCTTCGGGGTTACGATCATGTCAATCGGAACGACACTGCTTCATCCTGTCGAAGGGCTAACAGATGATCCCCTGCTTGCTGCTGTATTTGGCGGCATACTTCTCGGGATTGGTGTAGGACTTGTTCTTCGCTATGGAGGCTCTCTGGACGGTACAGAGATCGTCGCTGTACTGCTTAACAAGAAATCTCCGTTCTCCGTTGGTGAGATCGTAATGTTCATGAACTTATTCATTTTGAGCAGTGCCGGATTTGTATTCGGTTGGGATCGCGCGATGTACTCGCTGATCGCCTACTACATTGCATTCAAAATGATCGATCTGACCATCGAAGGCTTCCAGGAGTCTAAAGCGGTATGGATCATTAGCGACAATCACAAGGATTTGGGAGATGCAATTGTAGCTCGTCTGGGCCGTGGCGTTACCTATTTGAATGGTGAGGGCGGCTATACTGGAGACGACAAGAAAGTAATTTTCTGCATCATTACACGATTAGAAGAAGCCAAGATGAAGCTGATCGTGGAAGAAGTTGACGAGAATGCCTTCTTGGCTGTCGGCAATATTCACGATGTGCGCGGCGGGCAGTTTAAGAAGAAAGCGATTCATTAAAGGGAGAAAAGTGTACCCTATAGAGTGGACTTTTGAAAAAGTCGTTCTATAGGGTATTTTTGTAATTACGAATACAAATCTTTTTGTAAGAATTCTTCTTACATGAAGAAAACCCCAAAGGAGTATTTAGATACTCGTTTGGAGCATTTGGGTCGGGGCTATTTCCCTCTACAACACAAAGAGAACCCCAGACAAGCATATGCTGGCCTGGGGTCTATAACATTAGTCTATCTCTAATACATACGTTTTTAAAAGATTATCTTCTTCGTCAAATACATATATTCGTTCACAATTGTTGCATCGCCAAACATCATTTTTTGGAGGGAATATATCTCTGATTGATGATAACCCTAGAATTTCTTCATACTCTAGATCAGAATACACCCTTAGTTGAACTTCATTAGGAGAACTGGTATTTGAAAGTATCTTTCCACATTTACATTGCATTCCAGCCATTTATTTTTCATCTCCTATGTCATATTTTCAGGATAACCATAATTAAATTCGTAAATCCCGTCTTCAGTCCAAATATGGACTTCCTTTCCCCATACTTGATCTTTCATTTTTCTAGCTGTGTCATAAATAACTTCATAAATATTGAAGACTGACGGATCACTTGTCAACTTTCTCATATCATAAATTACAACATGTGCTTGTTGTTTCAGTAGACCTTCACGTATCTTGTCACTTGCTGAATTAATGTTCAGTATACCATTTTGGGGGTTTGCTGTTTTTAACTCTGTAGGGGCACCATCAACTTCAAAATCGTAAGTTTTTTGGCCTTTTATCCTTGGAATAGGTTTTACATCATGCCCCATTTCCAACAAGTTCTCCACTACATTTTTCTCATCATTATCAAAGTCATTTAGGCTTCCAATTATGTCCCCTCGACTTCTATCATCCCCGCTTCTCCAGCCATAATGTTTAATACCTACACCTTTCAAAAATTCTGAGTCTGTAATATCTCCGTCGAACCAAGCGTCTACGTATGTTCCATCGTGAATCCCGTATTGATACGTAAAAAATGACCAAGAAAAATCTATACCTCTTTTCCTATGTCCACTTGGATCACTGTATCTCAGTGGATTATTCTCCACATACGTATACCGATTCAACGTCAGCGGATTATCCACTTGCCCCTTATACGCATCCTCCGAAATAAACCGCCCAACACTCGGATCATAGTATCTAGCACGTAGATAATACAGCCCTGTTTCCGCGTCGTACACCTCACCCGTATACGTAAACGGATTTGCCATGGACTCCGATTTCGCAACAATATTGCCCCAAATATCGTAATCGTAGGTGTTGAGTACTTGTCCCTTCCTATCTACAATCTTTTTGACATTGCCCAGACTGTCTCCAAGGTAATAACCGCCTTGCTGCCCACCACTGTGGAGCTTGCGGAATAAAATACCGTTCCCCCAGATGTTTTGGGCTTTCACGTTACCGTTTTGATCTAATTCTTCAATCACATACCCATTTACATAAACATATTTCGTAGCGTGCCCATTGGATTCCTTCACAGCTCGTAATCCATCCGGATTGTACGAAAAAGAACCGCTGTCCCCATTCTGTTTCGAATAGGTTTTCAAGCGGTTCAATCCATCGTAGGTAAATGTATAGCTGTCTTTTGTATGTGGCTCGGTGCCTTCCACATGTTCCCGATTGCCTCTCGTGTCATAACGATAGGTGCGCTCGCCCTGCGGATTCGACTCTGTCTCGATTCGATCAATCTGATCGTATGCATAGCGATAGGTCTTTCCGTTTTGCTGAATCTCTGTTTTGTTGCCAAATGCATCATAACGTAATTGTTCCGTCCATGCAGAAGCACCATTTTGCGTATGCCCTGTTGTGACGGCTTCCCCAAAGGAATTGTATTCTTTCCGAGCCTCTATGCCATTCGGATAGCGAACGGTCTCCGTATCACCCGAGGAGCTGCGTGTGTATTGATAGGTGATCAACCCGGAAAGTGTACTATCGACGCTCTTGATTCTACCTTCATAGTCGTAGGAATAGTTGACTCTCGTTCCATCTGGATACGTCAGGTAATCCATGGCACTATCGTCGTTTTCGTAGCCAATCGTGTAGTTGCGGTTAAACGCTGTTTGGTTTTTCAAGCGTCCAAAAGCATCGTAGCTGTATCCGATTTCTTGCCCATCACTATTAGACTGTCTAGTAACCTGGCGTGTAATGGGATCATACTCGTTTGTACTCGTGTAAACAGTTGTACCATCCGGTTTGTTTACGCGTAGCTCGGCTACTTCATAAAACGGCGTGTAGGTGTACTGGTGAACATTCCCTGCTTTATCCGTGACTGAATCTAACTCACCGTTCAACTGATAGCGTATGCTTTCACTCTGATTACCCTGAACATCGGATTCACCCAATTTCCAAGAGAGATTATTATAGGTATACTGTCTCGCCTCTGTACCATTTTCCGTTACCTTGACGAGGTTTCCTTGAGGATCATAATCATAGCGATACTCTTGGCTCAATGGATTATTTAAATACACAAGGTTTCCTGCTACATCATACAAGTAGTTCCAATAACGGATTTCTCCATCGTAGCCATAGACCTCTTTTGTAGAGAGCCTGCCCCATCCGTCATAGTCATACTCGATACGTCGTGTTTGACTGAGATCCTTTGCCTGCTCCACTTGTACATAACCGAATTGGTCAAGCAACTGTACGGTTTGCAGACCATTCGGGTGCTGTACGACAGCGGCTCCCTGGGGCAGATAGCTGTCGTCTGTTACGGCTGTGTTTGCATAGGAATGAGTCGTTGCTTCTCCTTGTGAATTCGTAACAGATTTCAGGCTGCCATCCGAATAGTAGTCATATTCCAGTTTGCGTTCTTCCATCCCATTCGGGGTAGTAGAACCTACATGTCTGCCGTCAAACAAGCTTCTGCTATACTCGTTCGCGACCAGCGTTCTCGTGCCGTTATTGCTCACTTCTTCTTGAAATTCTACATCACCGTGAACGGTATAATAGGTAACCTGTTTCAATTCATTGGGGTCTGCCTCCCCATTAGTAAATACTTCTTTCGTCACTTTACGGGAAGCATCATCGAAGGTGTAGGCGACATTCTTTTTCTGTCCGTCGTGATCAAAAACTTCTTCGTTAAGACGATCCAGATTGTCATAGAAGTAGTGAACGGTGCTGCCATCACTGAAAGTTTGTGTCTCTAGCAAATCCAGACCATTCACATACTCATAGTGAAAAACAAGATCGGTCGTCTGATTGCCCAAATCAACTTCCTTGATTGCCTTTTCGATCACATGACCATAATTGTCGTACTGATCAAATGTGGTCACCAAATAGCTATCGGCTATCGCAGGATCAGTCGTAGACGTAATCTCTTCTATTTTCGAAACCTGTTCGTCAGTGTTGTACTCCAGATTACGGATAACCGTATCTGTTCTTTCACCTGTACTGGTTCGGTAGGTTCGTTCTTCTGTTTCCTGATCAATCAGCATATCTGCATTAAAGGTGAACGAGTTGGTCTGTGCCAACTCATTGTCACTTGATTTCTTGGTAACCTTTTCAACAGGGCGATATGCTTGATCTTCTCCCCATACAGTAAAAAACTCGTAATTCCATTTCGTCACGATACCGCTAGCGTCAACATGCTCGGTGATATCTCCGAAGTCGTTATAGCGGAACTTCGTGATATTTGCATAATTGGGTAATATCTCTTCACTCGTAGAATCTATCTGCAAAGAACCGTCTGGATCTACTTGTGGGTCCATCAAGAACTCACGAATCGTCTCGTTGGGAACACCGTCCATAAAACTGAATTGATAGAGCGGCTTTTTATCTAGATACGCGTAGGTTGTATACTGGACAGGATTGTATTTGTAGGTTGTGTTACCGTCGCTGATTTGCAAATCAGGGTTGTCCCGCAGCGTTTTGGTTCGAACCCGTTTCATTAAATGGTTGCCGCTGTCATCAGTTTGGAAGGTCTGCTCGACTCCGTGTGAATAGGAATCGTATTCAATCGTGGAAACAATATCGCCAAAACGCTCATCTGCGTCGATCAATCGATGGGCCGACCATGTTCTTGGTTTCTTCCAAATTTCCCACGTTCTTTGCCCCGCACCATTCCCCATGCTGTATTCCAAGCTGTACATGACTTCTTCTTCTGTCTTTCCGTACGGGATGTAACTGAAATCAACCATGCTTACCGGATGATAGCTGACATAGGACAAAATATTGTCATCCTGGTAAAGTC
Source organism: Brevibacillus sp. BC25 (assembly GCF_000282075.1). Lineage (NCBI taxonomy): Bacteria > Bacillati > Bacillota > Bacilli > Caryophanales > Paenibacillaceae > Brevibacillus > Brevibacillus sp. BC25. The sequence continues at coordinate 5,000 of NZ_AKIX01000072.1, read as the reverse complement.
GAACAACCCCACGGCTTTGTGCCACTTTGTTTTCCTGGTAGATGGAATAGTAATAGGTCATCGCTAACCCATTGATCGGATAATGAACTGATCGCAACAACAAGTAATCCAAATTTTTGCTGCGATTTTCATTGTCCTGGTTCAAGTAATCGTCCGACTCAAAGGCAAAGGAATCATCGCGATTGAAAGTGTAATTACTAATGAGGTTAAATTCTGCCTCCCGCATTTCATACGCATAGCTGGCAATGACTTCAGCGTTTTGTTCAACAGAAACCAACTCAGCAGAAGTGCTGCGTTCAGGACTTGTATTGTTACTGTACACGACATCGTAGTTAATTGTTTTGATTGGCTCATCCTGATCTTTGTCAGTTTGATCTCTGTACAATTTCAGGTTTTTGATTCCGCCTGCCTTGTCTCGCTCCATCACCACATAGCGTCCATACGTATCCTCAATCTCGACAACATGGTCATTTTGTTCATCCATGCGGTATCGGATCGTATCACCAAATGGATTGCGTTTAGTTACCAAAAGCTCACTGCTGGATCGGTCAAACGTATAGCGATATCCATTCACAATTAATTCAACATCTCGTCCCTCTGTTTGTTCCGTAAAAGAGATCCCCTCATAGGGATAATTCACCCACTCGTTCCCTTCTCGGATCAGGGTTGTGCCGTCTTCCAGATGAAAAACATAACGAGATACGCTTCTCCCTGCTTCGTCCTCCCGAACAGCTAATTTATACTGCGTTTTCCGCTCGCCGCTCTCTGAAAAGTGACTCACTTCTTCTGTCGTAATCTCGTCGTAGTACTCAAATGTGGGAAAGTTAAAGCTCCATCCTGTCGCAAATGGGATGAACTCGTTTTTGAACAGCTTGGTTTCCCTGCGATTCTCCCACGTATCATTTCTACTATCGTATTTCAATATGGGTTCTCTCGTTTTGCTGTCCAACTGGTTATATACCCGTTGGATGACCAGATCCATTCCGTTCTTTCCAGACAACGCTAGGTCGGTCTCTACCAGATTCGCTGCACGATAAAACTCGTCTACGGGCTTGCCCGAGTATGTTTTCGTGTAATACTGCGCCATTTGCCCCACTGAGTATTGGACGTCTTCAGCCGCGAGCGCGAGTGCCATCGACTGCTTGCTCAATTCACCTACTTCTTCTGTTTGTGTTTTCTCAAAAGTAAAAATATCAGGAACGTGGGTCATTAATTGTTCCCGTTGACTATTCGATACACTCTTCAGCAAATCTTGGACCACTTTATCGTTCCATGTATTTTGCTCTACCTTTTCCTTGTTGCTCAACAGCTTTCTCAGTTTCGGATAGAAGTAAGAGGCGATCTGCATCGATTTGCGATCAAACGTTTTCGCCATGGCGATCACTGTCTCCGCTGAGAGCGGGTCCCATGACACAGCCTTCATCTCTGCTTCTGTCAAAACTGGCACTTGAGCAGGAGCTGCTTCCTCTGCGCTTTTGGATGGGACGTTATTGATTTTCTCAATGACCCATTCTTTTGTATCCTTCTTAGCAGACTTATTGGTTGGTACCCCATACGCCATGCTTGGAAAAAGCGCAGTCGTTACCAAAGCAGCTGTTACAAATGACGTTAGCCATTTTTGTAGCTTCATGTTCGTTATCCCTCCCTTAATTCACTCTTGTTTTTGTCAGGACGTTCCCATTTTCATCGTAGGTGATCTCGATGATTAGAGTCCCGTTCTCATAAATTTGCATCAATTGATTCCGGTTATTGTAGACATATTGGAATGAACCCCCGCTGGCAGTGTCGATGAAATCAAAACGAAACGGGTTACTCGTAAGACTGGTAGAAGCACCAACTACTTTAGCTGGAGCAATGGATACGGTTGCGTTTGATACGTCATTTACGTTCGCATGATTCAATGCCTTGCCCGTAAATGCAATGGATAGTTGAGTGTCACTCATCCTCGTAACCTGAACACCTAAGCCTGGAGGCAAGTTATTCACAGTGACTCCGCTAGACATGTCTTGAACGAATGCTCCATTGGCAAGTGTAATAACCTGTGTCGCTGAAATGGTTCCGTCATTAATCGAGTTTTCCTGAATAACGGGAGAGCCTACTGCAATCGTTGGGCTCCCTGAAGAATCGGCACTTGCATTCAGCCTCACAAAAGAGAAATCCTCGCTATATGCCCAGAGCACAACATAGACAGGGTCACCAGCTTTTCCATACATCTGAATCTCGGAAAATAGTGACTCCCCGTTGTCATCGTTCGTGGCAATTTGACTGGTTAATTTTTCGTCAGAATAGAGTTCGAGAACAGTATCTACAACCATATCCCCTTCTCCAAAAGGACTAGTGAAAAATTTTACATTTCCCGAAACATCAGGCGTGAATTTGTACACATTTCTTGAAACGCCTTCCAGCGTGACGTCCAGAGAATTGTTCGTCTTCAGTTCTGGATACGATTGCGGATCTAGTTCGGCCCGAATTCGCGTGTGAAGATTTCCGCCGAGAGCACTTAGTTTGACATAATACGGTTGACCGCCAACCAAAAATGGCGTCACCTCCAACTGATCTTCTGCCAAACGTAGTTGATACGGTTCGTCGGTAGAAAAACCAAACCCATGGACGACTGGATAATATTTGCTTCCAGCTGTTGCCTGGAACGAAGCCATTTCTTCTTCACCCGTACCATTGGCACTACTTGCTACTACCTCCCCGAGTTCATCAAGGACATAGACGTCGTAATCCATGGCAGAAGGACCTTGCAAGCTGACCGTTATCGGAGCATTTTTCTTGGCCTCGAACGAATAAAAGTCCTGATCGCCTGAGTACGATAGGTAACTTTCGATTGAATTCCCAGCACTTACTGGAGAAGCCTGTGAAACATCATCATTCGGCTCGTATAGATCGACGGAAGAAGCTACAGAAACTGCTTTCGCAGCAGCGAAGGATTTCACAGACCGACTCGTTAATTGCTCCCGTGCCGCTTTCATTTCAGCTTGGTACTTCTCATGTAAATCCCCTGTTCTCTTGTCTTTCCGTTTTGCTAAAGAATCGTTTCTTTCCCTAGTCAATTTTTTTGCCAGTTCGAGGTTCTTGTTTTTGACGGAAAGCTTCATGAGCAGCTCCCATTCATTTTGATAGTGGACCCACTCTCGATCAAATTGCTGGCTGGACCGATCTGCCGCCTTCATTGGCAAAGCCTTTTTGGAAGGATTGTCTCTTTCTTTTGCAATAATTGATGCGGGTTGCAACATGAGACAACAAACCAGAAAAAAAATAAGATGCTTCCTTTTCATGTGATTTCTGTACCCCTTTCTTTTGATTTTTTCAAACGATGACACCAACCACCAAACGCAAACAGCCACCCGGCTGATCACCGGATGGCTGCTGTCTTGCTTCGTATTGATTTCATCGTTTGACTCTAGTATAGCCTAGCTGGAACCATCTTGAGCAAAATGAACGCTCGTGTGAGGTTCTGTAAAGAAGTGTCTACCATATGTTTCCACAACCTAAAAAATAGAGTACGATACTCGTATATCTCGTGGAAAAAGGAGGTTTTCTCAGTGAATCAAGCATTCTCGATAGAACGGGTTCCTTTTGAACAGAAGCACGCTCTCAAGCAACTGTTGGAGCTGTATACGTACGACTTCACTGAGTTTGAGCCTTTCGAAGTAGATAACGGCGGCTTGTTTGGCTATGACTACTTTGAGAAGTATTGGGTCGAACCAGAACGCCATCCCTTTTTCATCAAGGTAAATGGTAAGCTGGCCGGGTTTGTCCTTGTCCGCATGCTCACAAGCCCTGATCCAGATTTGCCATCAATCCACTCTATTGCTGAATTTTTTATCATGAAGCGCTATCGTCGACTGGGGATCGGAAAAGCGGCCTCCCATCAAGTCTTCAAAATGTTCCCGGGTGCCTGGGAAGTCTTTCAATTGGAAAACAACATGCCCGCCATCAGCTTTTGGCGTACCAGCATCCGCGATTACACAGCCAATCACTTTCAAGAGCGTCAAGAGGATGGCAAAGTCATACAAACGTTCCTTTCGAGGCCATAGCAGAAAAAAGCCAAGGGACAGCGCCCTTGGCTTTTATTAAGAAAACTAACTAGCTGGTGACCGCAGGAAAGGTCATCACGACAACAGTTCCGCTACCCAGCTTGCTCTCCACCATAATCTCTCCCCCGTGAGCCAAGACGAGCTGTTTAGCTATCGCCATGCCCAGCCCCGTACCACTGGTATTCTCTCCTGTATGCCCACCTCGATAGTATCTTTCGAACAGATTGGCCAGTGTCGTCTCATCCATACCCGGACCATTGTCCGCAATTTTGACCACAAACTGATCGGCTGCAATCGACTGTACCTCTACGAGCACGTGTGTACCTGCCGGGGTATATTTGATCGCGTTTGTCAAAATGTTGACGATGATGCGGCGAAACCAGATTGGATCAACCTCGGCCGTTATCGATTGGACATTCGCCGAAAATTCGATGTCATGCAAGGACGAGCTCGGATCGTTCACCATATCCACCACAATCCTGCGAATGGTTTCAATGATCGCAACAGGTTGTTTAACCATCGGCAAAGCTTGGTTCTTGAGTCGATAGGTCAAATTCAAATCTTCAATCAGCCCGTTCATGTAGTCTGACTTTTCCCGTATCGTTTTCCCAAATTCGCTGACTTCTTTTCTGTCCCATTCATACTGTTCGGACTCCAAAAAGGTAGCATAACCGTAAATCGAGCTCAGCGGTGTCTTGAGATCATGGGAGAGCCCGGTAATCCATTCCTCTCGCGTCTGCTCGATCTCTTGCTGAAGCTTTTCATTGGAACGCAAGGTTTCACTCAGATGCCGGAGAGCGTCAAACACATCCTTGAACACACGAAATGACTTCTTTTCTTTCCCTCGCCAATTCCTTCCGATTGGTTTCCCTTTTTTCCCGATGGGCTCCTCATAGCGACCTTGGGCCAGTCTTTCCAGCCAATTCACCATGTGCAAGAGCGGCTTGCCTACCC
>NZ_AKIX01000071.1:0-41424 GCF_000282075.1 Brevibacillus sp. BC25 | reverse complement strand
CCAGCAAGGGGAAGTAGCCAAGCTGTTACTGGCTGGAGAAACAGACGCTGCCAAAGAAGCAGCGCGCAAGTATCAGCGAATGTTTGGGGAACAGCATTTTTATTTGGAACTGGCTGATCATGGCTTGGAAGTGGAGCGCAGGCTGAATACTCGTCTCGTGAAACTGAGCCAGGAGACGGGGATTCCGCTGATTGCGACGAACAATGTTCACTACATCCACAGAGAGGATCACCAGCAGCATGATATCTTGTTGGCGATCAAAGAAGGCAAGACGATTGGCGAAGAAAACCGTTTTCGCTACGAGACGGATCAATACTATCTAAAAAGTGCCGAGGAAATGGCGGCGCTCTTTGCCTTTGCTCCCCAGGCGTTAGCGAATACGATAGCCGTTGCAAACAGGTGCAAGCTGGAGCTTACCTTTGGTGCGCATATTTTGCCGGAATTTCCTTTGGCAGAGGGACAAGCTTCCACACAGTATTTGCGTGAACTGTGTGAAAAGGGCTGCCTGGAGCGATACGGTGAGATTACGCCAGAGGTGCAAGCGCGCCTGGATCACGAGCTGGCGATTATTACAGGGACGGGATTCACCGATTACTTCCTGATTGTATGGGATTTCATGCGGTACGCTCACGAAAACGGGATACCGACTGGACCTGGACGCGGGTCTGCGGCAGGTAGTCTGGTCGCGTATGTTTTGAAAATCACGAATGTCGATCCACTTCGCTTTCAGTTGCTCTTTGAACGCTTTCTCAACCCGGAGCGGGTGACGATGCCCGATATTGATATCGATTTTTCCGTAGAGCGCCGTGACGAAGTCATTCACTATGTAGCGAGCAAGTACGGTCATGATCGTGTCGCCCAGATCATTACCTTTGGAACGATGGCGGCTCGTGCAGCAGTGCGTGACGTTGGTCGGGCGTTAGGCTTGTCTTTGGGCATCGTGGATCGCGTGGCCAAAATGATTCCGCAATCGCCAGGTATGACGTTTGAGCGGGCGATGCAGATCAACCCGGATATCGGAAAGCTGTGCGCGGAAAACAAACAGGCAGCACAATTGATCGAAACGGCAAGGGGCGTAGAAGGCTTGCCGCGCCACGCCTCCACACATGCGGCGGGTGTCGTCATTTCGCGTGAACCGCTGACGAATTACGTTCCATTACAGACGGGTAATGAAGGCTTGGCACTTACGCAGTATCCGATGGAGATTCTCGAAGAAGTCGGTCTGTTGAAGATGGACTTCCTCGGCTTGCGCAATTTGACAATCATTCAGGAGACGTTGCGTCATTTGCAGGAGCAGGGAATATCGCTTGATCTGGATAAGCTGCCGACAGACGATGAGAAAACGTTTCGTATGCTCTCCCGTGGGGAGACAACCGGCATTTTCCAACTGGAATCTTCGGGGATGCGCAATGTGCTGCGTGATTTGAAGCCGGGCAACCTCGACGACATCATTGCGGTTCTGGCATTGTATCGTCCGGGGCCGATGGAGATCATCCCGCAGTACATCGCCGCCAAACACGGACAGAGCAAAGTACAGTACGCCCATCCTGTTCTCGAGCCGATTTTGCAGGAGACACACGGTTTTATGATTTATCAGGAGCAAATCATGCAGATTTCCTCGACACTCGCAGGCTTTAGTCTTGGTGAGGCAGATATTTTGCGCCGAGCAGTTGGGAAAAAGAAACGGGAGCTACTGGCGGAGCAGCGGGAGAAGTTCGTGGTTGGTTGTGTCCGGCAAGGGTACGGAGAAGAGCTGGGCAATCAAGTCTACGATTTGATTGTGCGTTTTGCAGATTACGGCTTCAACAAAGCCCACTCGGTTGCTTATGCGGTCATCGCTTACCAGATGGCTTATTTGAAAGCAACTTATCCGCTTGCGTTCATGGCAGCGCTACTCTCCTTGTCCATTGGCAGCCAAACGAGAATTGCCGAGTACACGGAAGAAGCGCGGCGACTGCAGCTTACCGTGCTCGGGCCTGACGTGAATAAAAGCCTGGCCTACTTTACAGTGGAGCAGGATGCGATTCGTTTTGGTTTGGCAGCAGTGAAAAACGTCGGCTACGGTGCCATTGAATCAATCGTGAAAGAGCGAAAAGGCAGACCGTATCGCGATGTCTTTGATTTTTGTGCGCGCGTGGATGCGCGGTTAGTCAATCGCAGAGTAGTAGAGTCGCTCACTTTATGCGGCGCACTGGACTCGTTGCCAGGACATCGCAGTCAGCTTTTGCTATTGCTGGATGAAGCGGTAGGGAAGGCAAACAGCAAGAGAATCGAGCGAGATGCCAACCAGCTCAATTTATTTGCGGGAGAAGAAGATGCGGCACCTTTGCCTGAGCCGGTAGAATATCCCGAGGTACCGCCGCTCTCACATACACAGCAATTAAAAGAGGAGCGGGATTTGATCGGGGTATACATCTCGGGTCATCCTCTTGATCAGTTTGCCCATGTCGCCAGTCGCCCGGAAGTAGCGGTTATCTCTTCATTGGGTGACGTACCGCGCGACAAGACGGTGAAAGTATTCGGAATGATAACGGAAGCCAGACGCATCCAAACGAAAAAAGGGGACCCGATGGCGTTTATTACGCTAGAGGACAAAACGGCACCCGTAGAGCTGGTCGTTTTCCCACAGGTGTATGCGAAGTATGCACCACTGCTCGAGCGCGAACAAATCGTCGTGGCAGAAGCCCGCGTCGATCATCAGGACGACATGGTCAAGCTCTTGGCTTCCCGTTTCTGGGATGCACAAACGCTGCCGCAACCGAAGGCCGAGACCGTATTATTTGTCAAAATATCAGCAGAGCAAGAGCATGATTCGACGCTGCAAAGACTTTCACGCTTATTTGTCGAAAAAAAAGGAACGATTCCCGTTATCCTCTTCTACGAAGGAAAAAGACAGACAATTCGCCTGCCAGAAGCAAATTGGGTAGACGTAGATAAGTCATTTTTGGAGCAAGCGCGAGAAATTGTGGGGCCTGACAGCGTAATTCGGAAAGAAATGCCTATAAATTGGGGAGGATGAGGAATGTCCTCCCTTTTTCGCCGTTTTCGGCAGGTTTACAGGAGAACAGTTTTTTATTATATTGAGAGCATAACTCAAAAAGTGGTCAGACCACTTAGAATAACCCAGGCATTTTTTACTGCCTACAAGCCATCATAGAAACTATTATCGTGAAATGGAGTGGGATCTCATGTCCAACCTGAGAGAGGAAGCACTGGAGCTTCACAAAAAGCATCAAGGAAAATTGGAGGCAGTGACCAAGGTACCCGTTCGCAATGCTTACGATCTGAGTCTTGCCTATTCTCCTGGGGTTGCTGAACCTTGCAAAGATATTTTTGATGACAAGTCCAAAGTGTACGATTACACGATGAAAGGGAATCTGGTTGCAGTAGTCAGCGACGGTACTGCTGTACTGGGTCTCGGAAACATCGGACCAGAAGCAGCAATGCCGGTTATGGAAGGTAAAGCAGTTTTGTTCAAATCCTTCGCAGGCGTAGATGCATTCCCGATTTGCTTGAATACAACAGATGTAGATAAAATCGTAGAGACAGTAAAGCTGCTTGAGCCTACTTTTGGTGGCGTTAACTTGGAAGATATCGCAGCTCCTGCATGCTTCGAAATCGAAGAGCGTCTGAAGCGCGAAACAAACATCCCGATTTTCCACGATGACCAACACGGTACAGCAATCGTTACAGCGGCAGGTCTGATCAATGCTCTGCGCGTGGTTGACAAAAAGCTGGAAGATATCCGCGTAGTAGCGAACGGTGCAGGTGCAGCTGGTATTGCGATCATGAAGCTTTTGATTTCCATGGGTGTTAAAGAAGTGATCATGGTTGATACAAAAGGAATCGTGTACGAAGGCCGTCCATTCGGTATGAACCCAGTGAAAGAACAAATGGCGAAAATCACGAACCGTAGCATGCTGCAAGGTGACCTGGCTGATGCAATGAAGGGCGCTGACGTATTTGTCGGTGTATCCGTAGCTGGCGCTGTTACACAAGACATGGTTCGTTCGATGAACCGCGATCCGATCATTTTCGCTATGGCAAACCCAGTACCAGAAATCATGCCGCAAGAAGCAAAAGAAGCAGGTGCGGCAGTAATCGGTACAGGCCGTTCCGACTTCCCGAACCAAGTAAACAACGTTCTGGCATTCCCGGGAATCTTCCGTGGCGCTTTGGATGTACGTGCAACGGAGATCAACGAAGAAATGAAGCTGGCTGCTGTATATGCAATCGCAGACCTGATCACGCCAGAAGAGCTTACTGCGGATAAAGTGATCCCTTCCGCATTCGATCCACGTGTAGCGCCAAACGTAGCTGCGGCAGTAGCAAAAGCAGCGATGGAAACGGGTGTTGCTCGCATCACAGTTGATCCGGAAGAAGTAAAACAAAAAACGACGAAATTGACAGCTATCTCTTACCAAGAAGCGTAAAATACTCTTTATCGAGGCACCGACGACACCCTCCGCGAAAAAACGTAGGATTCTTACAAACGTGGAGGGTGCTCCTCGTTAAAGGTACGAGTAAGGAGGATAATCGTGCTCGACTCTTCTCAAGATCGAAAGGTTTACGAAGAAATTCTCCTGCAACTTCATGAAATCATTCAGGAGCAAAACTTGCGACCCGGGGACAAGCTGCCGTCTGAGCGAGAGCTGTCCGAGCAGCTGGGAGCAGGTCGTTCCTCTGTACGCGAGGCTCTTCGGGCTCTGGAGCTGCTCGGACTCATTGAGACGCGTCGCGGGGAAGGCACCTTCCTCAAGCATTACCGACACAATAGGCTGATCGATATTCTTGGCTTTTTTATCCTACGGGATACCAAAACCAAGAAGGACTTGATCGAGATGCGGCGAATGCTAGAGCTGGATGCTGTCCGCTTAGCCTGTAGACGGGCGACTGACAAGCATTTTGATGAAATGGAGCGCATCCTGGCAATTGCGGAGGAAAGAGTAGCAAGAGGCGAGGTACCTGCGGAGGAAGACTATCAGTTTCATCGTGTCATATGTCGCTCCAGCCGCAACTCGATTCTGCATCGCATCTGGACGCCTTTGGTTGAGTACAGCAACAGTATCCGCATTGAATCACTGTCGCGCGAAGGCAGAGCGAGTGCAGCACTCGTAGAGCATCGACAGATTATGGAAGCCATTCGCGAAGGCGATGTGAACGTCGCATTAGAGAGAATGAAGAAGCATTTGGAGAACAGCAAGCTTTAGTTTTCCCCCAATTTGCGAGGGGCGCTGGCGCTGTGATATGATGATGCAGTCCTGTATTGGACGATTGAGGAGGAAGCCAGTATGTGGACGGTCATCTACATCGCTCCTAGCGCTAGAATTGCAGAACGGATACAGCAACGTTTGACAGATGAAGGGTTTTTGGTAAAGGTTCGCGAGGGCAAGGTCTCCAAGCAATACGAGATTCTCGTGCCGGAGAGCGAACTAAACGAAGTCCGGGATGTACTCGGCACGATCCTTCACTGAAGAGAAAGGTGGGTGTACCTGTGCTTAAAGATCTTTTTGGGAAGAAGCGCAAATTCGCTACAGTTCCTTCAGAGACACTAGCACGTGTCCCTGCTTCCACCGACATTAGCAAGGAAGCGGGTACGAAAGAAAAGGAAGTCCCTGAGGGATTAATGAATAAATGCCCACATTGTGGGACGATTCACTACTCAAAGGATTTGGAGAAGAACTTGCGCGTCTGCAAAGGCTGCCAGTTCCATTACTCCATGTCCGCTCCAGAGCGTCTGCAAGCGCTTCTGGATGATGGGGTTCTGACAGAAGAATTTGATGCCAATTTGATTACCGCCAATCCACTCGGTTTTCCTGGTTATCTGGAAAAAATGGAGCAAGATATGGCCAACACCAATTTGAACGAGGCGATCATTACAGGCGAAGGTGTTCTGGCTGGAAGCCGCATCGTGATTGGGGTCATGGATTCTCGTTTCCGTATGGCGAGTATGGGATCAGTCGTCGGGGAAAAAATCACGCGCGCAATTGAGCAAGCGATCGAACGGCGTTTGCCTTTCATTTTGTTCAGTGCATCTGGTGGAGCACGTATGCAAGAAGGCGTATTGAGTCTGATGCAAATGGCGAAAACCAGCGCAGCGTTGTCTCGATTGGATCGCGAACGCTTGTTGTTTGTCTCGGTCATGACGAATCCTACATATGGTGGCGTATCAGCCAGCTTTTCTTCGTTGGGAGATTATAATATCGCAGAACCAGGAGCTATGATCGGTTTTGCTGGGCGTCGAGTCATTGAGCAAACGATCCGTCAGGAGTTGCCAAAAGACTTCCAAACAGCGGAATTCTTGTTAAAAAACGGGCAACTCGATATGGTGGTACACCGTAAGGATATGCGAAATACGCTGTCCAAACTGGTAGAGATGCACACGTCTCGGGAAGGAGTAGAAACATGGCAGGCGAGCTCTCCTTTGAAAAGCCATTAGTAGAATTACAAGATAAGATTAAGGAATTGCGCCGTTTTACTGAGGAAAAGGGAATTGATTTCTCTGATGAAATACAGCGTCTCGAACAAAAATCAAAAGAGCTTGCTGTGCAAATTTACGGTAATTTGACTCCATGGCAACGCGTACAGCTGGCTCGTCATCCGGAACGGCCAACGACTTTGGACTATATACAACTACTTTTTACTGATTTTATCGAGGTTCATGGAGACCGTTTGTTCGGAGACGACCATTCTATTGTGGGTGGAATTGCCAAGCTGGATGGGCGCCCCGTTACGATCATCGGTCACCAAAAAGGGAAAGACACAAAAGACAACATCAAGCGCAACTTCGGGATGGCTCACCCAGAAGGCTACCGGAAGGCATTGCGTATTATGCAGCAGGCGGACAAGTTCGGTCGTCCGATTATTTGCTTTATCAATACATCAGGTGCTTATCCTGGAAAAGCGGCAGAAGAGCGCGGCCAGAGCGAAGCGATTGCCCGCAATCTGCGTGAAATGGCGACATTTGGCGTGCCGATTATTTGTATTGTTATCGGGGAAGGCGGAAGCGGTGGAGCCTTGGCGATCAGCGTAGGTAACCGCATCTTTATGTTGGAGAATTCCTATTACTCCGTGATTGCACCGGAGAGTGCCGCTGCGATTCTCTGGAGAGACTCCAGCTTGGGTATGCGTGCAGCGGAGACGATGAAAATTACGGCTCCTGATTTGTTGGAATTAGGAGTCATTGACGGAATTATTGATGAACCATTCGGAGGAGCCCATCGTGATTTGATCGCGCAGGCAGGGATGGTCAAGGCGGTCATCGCGGAACAACTAGAACAGCTGGGCCGTTTAACTCCAGATGAATTGATACAGGACCGTTACGAGAAGTTTAAACAGATTGGAGAATTCGCCACCCTGTAAGAAACAGGGGGCGTTTTTTTCTTTTTTCTCCGAGGAAAATCTGCTACAATCGAAGTCGAATGAAAGAGTTATCAGAGCTTTCAAAAAGTATGGCACATATCTTTTGAGTGTATAACAGATATGAGGTTTTGAGTGATACAGCATGTTTCATACAAAGTATGGTACATACTGTTTCCGTTAAATGACATGCTAAAGACGATACGATTGGAGAGGTGGATTCCATGCGGAAACTTGCAGTTCTCACTAGCGGTGGAGATTCTCCTGGAATGAATGCCGCGGTCCGGGCGGCTGTACGTCGTGCTCATTTTCACGAGGTACAGATGTTTGGGGTTTACCACGGATACGAAGGGCTGATGAGGGGAGATATCAAGGAGATGTCTCTAGGCTCTGTTGGGGATATTATTCAACGGGGAGGAACCATTCTCTACTCCGCTCGCAGTGAAGCGTTCAAGACGGAAGCCGGACAGCAAAGAGCGGTGGAACAATTACATGCTCATGAAATTGAGGGTCTGATTGTCATTGGGGGAGACGGGTCGTTTCGCGGTGCACAGAAGCTAACCGAAAAAGGCTTCCCGACTATTGGCGTACCGGGTACGATTGATAATGATATTCCATGCACCGATTTCACGATCGGGTTTGATACGGCATTGAATACCGTTGTGGAAGCGATCGATAAAATCCGCGATACGGCCACCTCGCATGAACGCACGTACATTATTGAAGTCATGGGGCGAGATGCTGGCGATCTGGCATTGTGGGCAGGGCTTGCAGCTGGTGCCGAGTCCATTATTATCCCGGAAGCGTCGCAGGATATGGACGACATTATTGAACGTTTGCATGCTGGACAGCGCCGTGGTAAAAAGCATTCCATCATCATTGTGGCGGAAGGGGTAGGAAGTGCCGCTTCTTACGCCGAAGCGATCACGAAAGAGACAGGCTGGGAGACTCGCGTAACGGTACTAGGTCATATTCAGCGCGGTGGTTCCCCTACTGCGATGGACCGAATGCTGGCGAGCCGAATGGGTGCAGCAGCTGTCGATTTGTTGCTGGAAGGCAAGCAGGACCGAATGGTTGGGATTCAGAACAACGAGATCGTTGACGTTGATTTTCAAGAAGCATTGGCGAAAAAGCATCAATTGGATTTATCCATTTATCAATTGGCGCGCACGCTATCTATATAAAACTAACAGTTTTCGGAGTGTAGAGGAGGCTTACATCCTATGTTAAGGAAAGCAAAAATCGTGTGTACCATTGGACCGGCGAGTGAATCGGTTGAAACACTGAAAAAATTGATCGAAGCAGGAATGAACGTAGCTCGTTTGAATTTCTCGCACGGTTCCCATGAGGAGCATGCGGCACGAATTGTAAACATTCGTCAGGCATCAAAAGAAACCGGGAAACCCGTTGCAATCCTGTTGGATACAAAAGGTCCTGAAATTCGTACGGGTACGCTTGCAGTAGATGCAGTCGAGCTCGTAGAAGAACATACGCTGATCCTCACCACTGAGGAAGTACCAGGTACTGTTGAGCGCGTCTCCATTACGTATCCAGAATTGCCTCGCGATGTAAAAATCGGCGATACGATCTTGATCGATGACGGTTTGATCGGGTTGACTGTACAGGAAGTGAGTGACACCGAAATCGTCTGCTTGATCAAAAACGGTGGAACACTGAAGAGCAAAAAAGGCGTCAATGTTCCGGGTGTCAAAATCAACTTGCCAGGTATCACAGAAAAGGATGCACAGGATATCGAATTCGGTATTGAACAAGGAGTCGATTTCATTGCGGCTTCCTTCGTCCGAAAAGCATCGGATATCTTGGAGATTCGCAAAATCCTGGAGCGCCATAACGTGCGTATCGATATTATCGCGAAAATCGAAAACCAGGAAGGCGTCGATAACGTAGACGAAATTCTGGTAGTAACAGATGGAATCATGGTTGCGCGCGGTGATTTGGGCGTAGAGATTCCGGCAGAAGAAGTACCACTTGTTCAGAAGAAGCTGATCAAGAAGTGTAACGAACTCGCGAAGCCAGTCATTACGGCGACACAAATGCTTGATTCTATGCAGCGCAACCCACGCCCGACACGTGCAGAAGCGAGTGACGTTGCGAACGCCATTTTCGATGGTACAGACGCAATCATGCTCTCCGGTGAGACGGCTGCCGGTAAATACCCGGTTGAGTCTGTCGAAACCATGGTGCGCATCGCTGTACGTGCAGAGCAAGAGCTGAATTATCGTGAGATCTTGTACGCACAAGCACAGCTCAAACAAGTGACGATTACCGATGCCATCAGCCAAGCTGTTTCCAATGCAGCATTGGATCTGGACGCAGCGGCAATCATTACTGCGACCGAAAGCGGACACACAGCTCGCATGGTATCAAAGTTCCGTCCAAAAGCACCAATCGTGGCTGTAACGCCGCATGAAGCGATTATTCGCCGTCTTGCACTCGTAAATGGTGTGTACCCGGTGAAGGGCGAAATGGCGAATACAACCGATGAAATGCTGGAGATGTCTGTCCAGGAGGCGCTTGATGCAGGCTTCGTTCGTCATGGCGATCTCGTTGTAATCACAGCAGGTGTACCTGTCCGTGAAGTTGGGACAACGAACCTGATGAAAATCCACGTCATTGGCGATGTGGTAGCAAAAGGACAGGGAATCGGCCGAAAAGTTGTCACAAACAAGGTAGTTATTGCCAGATCCGCTGAAGAGGCGCTGGCAAAGGTAGAAGAAGGGGCGATCCTCGTAACCATCGGTACCGACTCCGATATGATTGAAGCGTTTGGCAAGGCTGGAGCAGTGATTTGCGAAGAGGGCGGACTTACCTCTCACGCAGCCATTGTAGGCCTGAATCTCGGCGTTCCAGTCATCGTAGGTGTGCAATTTGCTACGGATGTATTGAAGGACGGGCAAATCGTAACGGTGGATTCTGAACGTGGGCATATTTACTCAGGACATGCCCGGATTCTATAGGTAATACTATTCATCTTTAATACAGCATACCTCTGAAGGGTGACCAAGCGTCACCCTTTTTTGGCTTGGGGTAAAAAGGATTAGCCGACGAACTACCTGATAAGTTTTACCAGATAACGGTGATTATTAGGTGGTGCAAAGCGAATGGGAATCTGTTAAAATCGGTCGGTGGCTTTGTGTCAGGACGGATTAAATCCATACGTTCGGGGTTTCCAAATCATGACAGAATGGGTGTTGTAGCGCTCGTTGCCAAGAAAAGGCTGAACATAAAAGGGTCCTTCTGTACGTCCAATGTTCGGGATTTTGTGTCAAGTGTTTTTTTAGAGCAAACACAACATCTAGTATTGTCGAAAATTATTTCGCACAATATATAGGTAAAACTATTGAGTTTTTCAGATAAAGATAGTTAAACTAGAGAGGAAAGATTCGAAGGAGGAACGATATGCTGGCGACCGAAACAGTATCCCGAACTCAATTTTTGCGGGATGAATTCTTAGACCAATATTCTGATTTTCCGATCCATATGAGTCCTCTGGGACAATTTGTTTACTACCGTACTTATTCTCGCTTTGTACCGGAAAAGGGAAGACGAGAAACGTGGAAAGAAACTTGCCGCCGCTCGGTGGATTACAATATTAAGCTGGCTTATCAGCATTTGAACAAAATCGGAATGTACGCCGATTCTCGCGCAATGGAAAAAGAGGCAGAAGGTTTGTTTGACAACATGTTTAACCTTCGCCAGTTTTTGTCTGGCCGTACCTTGTGGGTTGGCGGTGCAGACAACGGTGTAGCGGATTTGTATCCGTTGGCGAACTTCAACTGCTCCTTCCTGAACATCAAGTCTTGGGATGACTTGGGCGATTTGTTCTACCTTCTCTTGGTAGGAACTGGCGTAGGCTTCAAATGCACGAAGGAAATGGCTGCTGGACTGGGCCCGATTCGCACGAATGTTTCGCTGCTTTCTTCTGAATACAGACCGCTGCCAAAGCATCAACGCCTGGAGCGTTCTGAGCTGAATGTACTGGATAACGGCTTTGCCAAAATTTATGTGGGAGACAGTAAAGAAGGCTGGGTAGAATCCCTGCGTCTCTACCTGCAAATTTTGACAGATTCCACTTATGAACACATTCACACTGTGAAAATCTCTTACAACAGTGTGCGTCCGAAAGGCGAGCGACTGAAGCGTTTTGGTGGTACTGCTAGTGGTCATGAGCCGCTTCGCGAAATGTTTGAAGGAATCGATAAAGTGTTGAAAAACCAAATCGATCAGCATTTGGCACCAATCGAGAGTGATGAAAAAGGATACGGTAAAATCCGTCCGATACATATTCTCGACATTGGAAACCTCATCGGAGCAAACGTCGTAGTAGGTGGCGTACGCCGTACAGCGGAAATTTTCCTGTTCGATCACGATGATTACGAGTGCATGCTGGCGAAATACGGCATCAATGGCTTCTGGACAGATGATCAGTTGAACCACCACCGTCGTGTGGGCGAGCTGTTGGGAGTGCACAAGCCTGTGTGGTTTGACAGCATCCAAAATGTAGGAGATGGACGCTCCGGTCTGGATCACCGCCGCATGTCCAACAACTCGATCGCCTTTACCAAACAACCGACCAAGCCTTTCCTGAACCTTGTGTTCACCTTGATGCAATTGGAAGGCGAACCAGGCTTCATTAACTTGGAAGAAGCAAACCGTCGTCGTCCAAATGCAGAAGGCTTGAACCCTTGTGCAGAAATCCTGCTCGATTCTTATGGCGTCTGCAACCTGACGACAGTCAATCTGGTTGAATTCGTGAAGGATCGCGCGGATGGATCCAAGTATCTGGATCTCGATGGCTTGCTGGAAGCACAACGCAAATCTGCTCGTGCCGGTCTGCGCATGACGCTGGTTACGTTGGAGCTGCCGCATTGGGATACCGTTCAACAGCGTGACCGTTTGCTCGGAACTTCCCTTACTGGTGTGAAGGATGCGTTGGCATCCCTTGGATATACAGAAGAGCAAGAGCTCGAACTGCTGCGCAAGCTGGGCGATGCTGCTCGTGACGAGGCGAACCGTTATGCGTATGAGCTGCGTGTGAACTCTCCACTCCTGGTAACGACCGTGAAGCCGGAAGGTACGCTGTCTCAGGTAGCTGGTGGTGTCTCCAGTGGTCTGCACTGGTCCCACTCGCCGTACTACATCCGCCGCATTCGTATCAATGCTGAGGATCCATTGGCAAAAGCAGTGCAAGCTCTTGGCTGGACTGTAAACCCAGAGGTAGGATCACCAGGTGAAACGTATGAAGAGCGCATGGCAAATGCACGCACACTCGTGATCGATTTCCCTGTAGCATCAGGTGCAGAAGAAACGAAGAACGAAGTAAGTGCAAAACGCCAATTCGATACGTACTTCCGTTTCCAGAAAGAATATACCGAGCACAACTCTTCGAACACCATTACGGTTCGCAAGGAAGAGTGGGTAGAAGTAGAAGATATTGTTTACGACAACTGGGATAATTTCGTAGGTGTATCCTTCTTGCAATTGGATGGAGGAAACTACCAATTGGCTCCATACGAAGAGTGCACCAAAGAACAGTATGAGGCATTGAAACAGTCCATGAAGCCGTTTGATCCTGCAATTTTACAGCAGTATGAAACCGGCGGAGAGGCTGATCTGTCCACGGCTGAATCTTGCGAAGGCGGCGCTTGCCCGATTCGCTAAGCGATCCGAATAATGAAAGGCAGAGGTAGACTGAAAAAAATCAGTTTACCTCTGTTTTTTTTATGTGGCTGTAGTGGAGAGAAGAATATTTCCAGTCTAGGCTCCAGGCTCCGTCCTGCTGGGGGCTGGGACTGCCCGCTCCGAAGGGATTCGCGGGGAAACGCAAAAGTGGTAGCTGCTACGTCGCGTGGGCGCGGTTGCGTTTCTTTTGCCCGCGAATCCCTTCGAAGCTCGGTAGGACTCCACAAGTCGCTACGTCTGGAAATATTCTTCTCTACGTAACTGATGCCATTTTTCAATCTGTTAATGTCTTTAAGACACGTCTAACACGGAAAGGTCGGAGAGGAAACAGGAGAAAACAGCGAAGATCTTTGGGACGCCGACCGAGACGGAATGCAAAAAGCGAAACACGCTCTTAAGCGTCCACCTCTGAAATTACTTCGGTGAAAGGACTACTTTGGACGCGGTTTCGCTTTTTGCATGGAGTCGGGCAGTCAATCCTACAGCGGGAGGGACAAGAAGCTGAGCGTTTTCTCCTGTTTCCTCCCCACCACAACAGCAACGTATTTTCTTGTCCTTGTATGGTACAATCATCCTATAGAGAAAGGAGCGATCCAAAATGACTCCCATTATTCATTCCCATCGATTGCGCGTCCGCTATGGCGAAACCGATCAGATGGGTGTGGTCTACCATACGAATTACTTGAACTGGTTTGAAGTAGGAAGAACAGAATTGATTCGCCATGCGGGGATCACCTATCGTGAGCTTGAGGAAAAAGGCGTACTTCTGCCTGTCACAGATGCGAACATCTCTTACAAACAACCCGCCCGCTATGACGATGAGGTAGAGATACGGACGCGAGTAAAAGAGATGAGTCCTGTCCGTCTCACTTTTGCTTACGAGATTGTTAGATTGCCTGACCAACAGCTGTTGGTGTCAGGAGAGACGATGCATGTATTTACCAACACAGCTTTGAGGCCGATTCGCTTGTCGCGAGCGGAGCCTGACATCTATGATTGGTTGGACTCCCAGCATAAAGGAGGGGAATAGGCATGTTCCGCTTTTTTGCCATTCTGTTTGTCGTCGCGTTTGGATTAGAGCTTTGGGGGCTTATTACCATTGGATCGTGGATCGGTGGTTGGAATACAGTCGTGCTGGTCATTCTTACGGGGATCTTGGGAGCTTGGCTCGCAAGGCAGCAGGGGATGCAAGTATTCCGGATGGTCCAACACCAGTTGTCGCGTGGGCAAATGCCTACGGATTCGCTCATCGATGGTGTTTTGATTTTGATCGGTGGCATTTTGCTCTTGTTGCCTGGATTCGTCACGGATGTGATTGGACTGGTCTTCCTCATTCCGTACACACGGATGATTATTCGTCATCTGTTGAAGCGCTGGCTGTGGAATCTCATCTCGTCTGGTCGTGTTCAATTGTTTTTCCGCCGCTAATACAGATATTCCCTATAAAAAAGAACCGCTCCGAGCTGTGTGACATGCTGCTCGTAAGCGGTTCTTTTTACATTGGGTCAGGTTTTCTTCCCGCGGATGTAGCCCCATACATCGACGAAGACGTTGGCTTTTACCAAAGCATTGATCATGACGAGTGAAACAGGTCCGATGATCAAGCCCAAGAATCCAAACAGCTGGAGGCCGACAAACAGCGCGACCAGCGTGAGGAGAGGGTCGAGACCGACGTTTTCCGCAACGACTTTTGGCTCAATAATTTGACGGAAAATCAAGACGACCCCGTACAAAATAGACAAGCCGATGACCATCGTGTAATTGCCTTTGAAAAACATGTAGATGATCCAAGGAACAAAGACGGTCCCTGTCCCAAGATAAGGCAAGAGATCGACCAAGCCCGTGATCAAGCCAATCGTAATTGCATATTCGACACGCATGAACAACAGACCAATAATCACGATGGCAGCGGTTAAGGAGATGAGAGTCAGCTGCGCCTTGACGAACCCGAACAAGGCATTGCGCAAATCAATAAAAATTTGATCGAGGCGGCTGTTTACCCCTGTTGGCAAAAGACGGCGAGCCCGCGCTTCCCAAAGAGCAAAATCTTTGGAGATAAAGAAGGCACCCATGATGGAAATGACAGAAACCGTCGCCATATTTGGGAGTGAGACAAGCAAGTTTTTCAATCCATCCAGGAATTTGACGATCAAGTTCTGTCCGACATTCGTGATGGTCGAGATTGTACTGCCTACCGTACTGGCGAGCTTCTCTTGATATCCTTGATCAAGCTGAGCATAAAACCACTGAATCTGATTGTACAGTCCCATTAAAAAGTCTTGAGAAATCGTAGTTTGCAAATAATGGGCTAGCTCCTGTGAAACGACGGGCAAGCGTTTGGCCAGCTCTCCGATTTCCACGACCGTTTCCGTGATGATCAGTGTGACCGCTCCACCAGCGAGCAGCATCAAAACCAAGAGCGCGATTATGACCGAAAGCCAGCGTGGAATCCGGAACTTTCTGGTCATGAACGTAACTGGTTTGTTGATGATGAGCGCAATGATTAAAGCGATTATAAATGGGTACAGTAAGGGTGTTGCGTGTTGGAATACCCAAATCCCTACATAGACAAGCAGGCAAACCCATAACAAGCGAATGATTTGAAAGAGGCGCTCTACCCAGTTTTCCTGATTCAAACGATTTCTCCTTTCCGCCGCGAAGGTGCGAACAAAATACTGATGTTTCTATTATGCAGCATGCCTGATGGGTGGAGCAAGAATCGCGAAAAAACAAAACTCCGTTTCACCCTTCGAAACATTTTTTCGCCAACCTTATTCACAAAATCGCAATAATCTTTTATAATTGGGTCGTCTTAGTGGATTCTTTTCTCTCGCCTCTCCCCTTACATGAGCGTCATTTTCATGTACGACCATGTGAGGATTTGCGTGGATACATTCCCTGTCAAGAGTGGTGGATGAAAGAAACCGCTGCTTACAATTGCATAGATAGGATGTTCAAAAAGTCTTTTTTGAACGTGATCAGGTTGTTTATCAGTCATGGCGGACAAGCGAAGACTAGATAAGCACTACTACTTGAGTGGAAAAGGAGAGGGAGTTCTATGACAACTACTCGTGGACTTGAAGGCGTTGTTGCCGCTCAATCATCCATCTGTTCGATCGTCGATGGGGTTCTTTGCTATGGCGGGATCAACATCGATGAGCTGGCAGAACATGCAACTTTTGAAGAGGTTGTATATTTGCTCTGGCATGGAGCGTTACCGAAGCGTGATCAGCTAGACGCTTTGAAAAAACAATTGGGTGAAAATGCAGCAGTGGCTCAAGAAGTGCTGGAAAGCATTCGCCACTATCCAAAAGGCGTACACCCAATGGCGGCGTTGCGCACAGCTGTCTCTTCGCTAGCGCTCTACGACACAGAAGCGCAAGATATGTCTTCTGAAGCCAACTACCGGAAATCTATCCGTCTGATGGCACAAACTCCTACCTTGATCGCTGCTTACGAGCGTATGCGTAAAGGTCTGGAGCCAGTAGCTCCACGTGCAGATTTCACGATTGCACAAAACTTCCTCTACATGCTCACAGGCCAAGAGCCAACAGAAACGGCAGTAAAAGCGTTTGACGTTGCTCTGATCCTGCATGCTGACCATGAGTTTAATGCATCAACATTCTCTGCTCGCGTATCTGTTGCGACTCTGACTGACATTTATTCCGGTATCGTATCCGCAATCGGTACGCTCAAAGGCCCTCTGCATGGCGGCGCTAATGAAGCAGTAGCGAAAATGCTCAATGAAATCGGCGGCATGGCTAACGTAGAATCCTACATCCGCACCAAGCTGGATAACAAGGAAAAAATCATGGGCTTCGGACACCGTGTATACAAAGACGGTGACCCACGTGCGAAATGGCTGAAAGAAATGTCTAAAGCATTGACCGCGCAAATCGGTCGCCCTGAGCTGTATGAGATGTCTGTGAAGATCGATGAAATGATTTCCGGCGAAAAAGGCTTGAAGCCAAACGTTGACTTCTACTCCGCATCTGTTTACATCTCACTCGGTCTCGAAACAGACCTGTTCACACCGATCTTTGCCATCAGCCGTATGTCCGGTTGGACGGCACACATCATGGAACAATATGAAAATAATCGCCTGATCCGTCCTCGCGCGGACTACACCGGTCCGGTCAACCAACACTACGTTCCAATTGACCGCCGCTAAGAACTCGCTATTTTCGAGCGTGGCAGGTGGTCAGCCAGGCTGATCGCTCCTGAGCGCATGCTTGAGAACTACCACAAGTGAGTGGTAGTTCTCCTACGTCTGGAAATATTCATAATCACCAAATATATATAACACTGGAGGGATTTTTTGTGTTTAAAAACCTGACGCAACCAACTGTAGGCGAAAAAATTACTGTGGATAACGGTAAACTGGTAGTTCCAAACAATCCGATCATTCCTTTCATCGAAGGTGACGGTACTGGCCCTGATATCTGGAAAGCTTCCGTTCGCGCTCTGGATGCAGCTGTAGAAAAAGCTTACAAAGGCGAGAAGAAAATCGCTTGGTTCGAAGTATTCGCAGGTGAAAAATCCTTCAACCAATATAGCGAGTGGTTGCCAGAAGATACGCTGACTGCTGTTCGTGAATACCTGATCGCAATCAAAGGTCCTTTGACTACACCAGTAGGCGGCGGTATCCGTTCTATCAACGTAGCACTGCGCCAAGAGTTGGATCTGTATGCATGCGTACGTCCTGTTCAATACTTCGATGGTGTTCCATCCCCAGTGAAACATCCTGAATTGACTGACATGGTAATCTTCCGTGAGAACACTGAAGACATCTACGCTGGTGTAGAGTGGGCTGAAGGTACTCCAGAAGTGAAAAAAGTAATCGACTTCCTGCAAAACGAAATGGGCGTGAAGAAAATCCGCTTCCCAGAAACTTCTGGTATCGGTATCAAGCCTGTTTCCAAAGATGGTACTGAGCGTCTGGTTCGTGCAGCGATCAACTACGCGATCGAGAACAACCGCAAATCCGTTACCCTCGTACACAAAGGTAACATCATGAAGTTCACGGAAGGTGCTTTCAAAACTTGGGGATATGCAGTAGCTGAA
Source organism: Brevibacillus sp. BC25 (assembly GCF_000282075.1). NCBI lineage: Bacteria > Bacillati > Bacillota > Bacilli > Caryophanales > Paenibacillaceae > Brevibacillus > Brevibacillus sp. BC25. Next base: position 23,298 of record NZ_AKIX01000071.1, on the reverse strand, counting down.
GCAGAATTCGGCGACAAAGTATTCACTTGGGCACAATACGATCGTATCAAAGCTGAAGGCGGCGACGCTGACAAAGCACAAAAAGAAGCAGAAGCAGCTGGCAAAATCATTGTGAAAGATGTAATTGCTGACGCGTTCCTGCAACAAATCCTGACTCGTCCAGCTGAGTACGATGTAGTAGCAACACTCAACCTGAACGGTGACTATGTATCTGACGCACTGGCTGCACAAGTAGGCGGTATCGGTATCGCTCCAGGTGCAAACATCAACTACCTGACTGGCCATGCGATCTTCGAAGCAACTCATGGTACAGCTCCAAAATATGCTGGTCTGGACAAAGTGAACCCATCCTCCGTGATCCTGTCCGGAGAAATGATGCTGCGTCACCTGGGCTGGAACGAAGCAGCTGATCTGATCATCAACTCCATGGAAAAAACCATCTCCGCGAAAACAGTAACATACGATTTCGCTCGTCTGATGGAAGGCGCACAAGAACTGAAATGCTCCGAGTTTGCTGACGCTCTGATTCAAAACATGTAAGATAGATTTGGGTACAAATTTTTACACTTACATTTTTGGAGGGGAATAGTTCATGGCATTCAACCGTAAAAAAATCGCTGTTATCGGTAGTGGCTTCACTGGTGCAACAACTGCATTCATTTTGGGGCAAAAAGAGCTGGGCGACGTAGTATTGGTTGACATTCCGCAACTGGAAAACCCAACAAAAGGTAAAGCGCTCGACATGATGGAATCCTCTCCAGTATTAGGCTTTGATGCAAGCATCACAGGTACTTCGAACTATGAAGACATCAAAGATGCTGATCTCGTCATCATCACAGCAGGTATTGCCCGCAAGCCTGGCATGTCCCGCGATGACTTGGTGAACACCAATGCTGGCATTATGAAATCTGTTGCAGAGCAAGTAAAAACATATGCACCTAACTCTATCGTGCTCGTACTGTCCAACCCAGTTGACGCGATGACGTACACCTTCTTCAAAACATCGGGCTTCCCGAAAGAGCGCGTAATCGGTCAATCCGGCGTTCTGGATTCGGCTCGTTTTCGTACCTTCGTGGCTATGGAGTTGAATGTATCTGTAGAAGACGTAACGGGCTTCGTTTTGGGTGGTCACGGTGATGACATGGTTCCTTTGGTTCGCTACTCTTATGCTGGTGGTATCCCATTGGAAAAATTAATCCCGAAAGACCGTCTGGATGCGATTGTAGAGCGTACTCGCAAGGGCGGCGGCGAGATCGTAAACCTTCTGGGGAACGGTTCCGCTTACTACGCACCTGCGGCTTCCTTGGTACAAATGGCTGAAGCCATCATCAAGGACAAAAAGCGCATTCTGCCATCTATCGCTCTTCTGCAAGGAGAGTACGGCTACAACGATCTCTACCTGGGTGTACCGACTCTGCTCGGCGCAAACGGGATCGAGAAAGTGATCGAATTGGATCTAACTGACGAAGAGAAAGCAGCGCTCGACAAGTCTGCTGACTCCGTACGCAGCGTAATGGCTGTTTTGAAATAAGATCAATACATGTAAGACGCCTTTCTATGGGGAGGCGTCTTTTTTTATTAATGCTGCTGTGGTGGTGGAAGAAGCGAATTTCCAGTCTACGCTTCGGCCTACGCCCCGCAAGGGGGATTGACTGTCCGCTCTGGAATAAATGGCGGGAGCGCTTCAAACGTAGAAGTTTCGAGGATGTCATTCATAAGTGAAGCTGAAATTCCCCGCCATTTTTTCCTACGCTAGGGTGGGCTCCAGAGGCGCTTGGACTGGAAATTCGCTTCTTCCACGTAGCTTTTAGTTTTTTAAAAAAGGGCTCAAGGAAAAAAGCGTGTGGTTTTAATCTCTAGAAAACTTCTTTGAGCCCACTTACAAAACGTTGTAAAAGCAAGACATATCCACAGCTGTCCGAAAGCACTGTCACATGTTTGGAAGGAGACCGCCCGAGCGCAGAGAGGGTACAGGCGACTGGAAAACATGTGGCAGGGCTTCTCCCGACCACTACAGCTGGAAGATGGCAAGGATTTTTAAAGTAGATACCTTTACCTAAAAGAGGAATACTATTGCCAAGCAACTAAGTTCTATGTACTAACAGCATGTCTTTACAAAAAAATTACTTGTTTTCCGCAATGAGCATTGGCAGACTGAGTATTGTAGAGAGAAGCATTTTTTAGGGGACGTAGGTTAGAAAATCGAGCGCAAGCATTGCAACGCTAGGGGGAAACAGACAGATGATTAAAGTATTGGTAGTGGATGACGAAGCTTCCATTGTAAAGCTATTGCAATTTAATCTTGAAAAATCAGGTTTTCAGGTCGTAACTGCTTTTGACGGAAAACAGGCCTTGGAAATGGTTAAGAGCGAGCAGCCTGATTTTATCATTCTTGATTTGATGCTTCCCAAGATGGATGGAATGGATGTATGCAAAACCTTGCGCCAGGAACGTAATAATACGCCGATCTTAATGCTTACAGCGAAAGATGATGAGCTCGACAAGATTTTGGGGCTTGAGCTTGGTGCCGATGATTATTTGACAAAGCCATTTAGCCCGAGAGAAGTAATTGCCCGCGTAAAAGCCATTCTGCGGCGGTTTCAGAACACGCCAGAAGCGACTACAGCGCCTCAAGAGGTGTTACTCCAATTTGGGGATATTCGCATCTATCCGGAGAAGTACGAGGTGTTTTGTAAAGACGTCAAGGTCGAACTGACACCAAAGGAATTCGAGCTGCTTAACTATTTAGCGAGCCACCAAGGACGTGTACTGACGCGCGATCAATTGTTGAACGCTGTTTGGAACTACGATTTCATCGGGGATTCTCGAATTGTGGACGTGCATGTCAGCCATTTACGCGAAAAGCTTGAGGATGACACGAAGAACCCGAAATACATCAAAACAGTTCGCGGATTAGGATACAAACTGGAAGGATAACGGAGGATTTACCTTGACTCGCTTTCGAATCAAACTCACTTTGACTATTTTGGGTTTAATCTCCCTCGTACTATTGGTGATGGGGATGTATTTTGCCAAAGTGCTGGAGAATTCCTACCTCCAATCACTGAATGAGCTATTGTCCCGCGAGTCGAAGCTCATCTCTCAGGCGGTCCGTTTCCCGAACGTCTTTACCGATAAAGCGACGTTAGCGGATCGGGTCACACAAGTAGCGCCAACGGATGAAGTACGAATTACCATTATCGACAAAGATGGTCAGGTAATGTACGACAACTCCTCCCACTCGGAAGAGATGGAAAACCATCATGACCGACCGGAGATGATGGCAGCGTTAAAAGGAGAAACAGGGATTTCCCGCCGTTTCAGTGAGACGCTCGGCTATGACATGATGTACGTTGCAGTACCTGTTGAACTGAACAACGAAATATTCGGTGTTGTTCGTTCAGCGATGTCGATGAAAGATATTACCGATACGATCCACAAGATGTGGTACAGCTTGCTCACCGGTTTATTGGTTACTTTGGTAGTCGGATCGATTGTTGTTTCCCGCATTTCCTTTTCCATTATTCGTCCGATCGAGGAGATCACCCGGGTAGCCCGCAACATTACACAGCGTCAATACGAGAGCCGTGTGAGAATCAAAGCAAAGGATGAGATCGGTCAGCTTGCAGGAGCGATCAACTTCATGGCATCGAGCCTGGAGCAGCAGATGTACGAAATCTCGGAGAATCAGCAGCGCCTAGCAGGTGTGCTGACCAATATGACGAGTGGCGTGATCTTTATTTCAGAGCAACGTCGGATCATGCTGGTCAATCCCGCCGTTGAAAAGCTGTTGGGGACTGCTGGACATGAGATCGTAGGGAAGCTGCATATCGAGGCAGGCAAGAGCTTTGGGCTCAGCCAATACATCGACAGGTGCCTCGACAGAAGCGAGAAGTTCCGCCAAGAGGTACACATCTATTACCCGCAGGAACGCATCCTCGACGTAAATTTTGCTCCCTATATCAACTTCAAGGGGGAGTCGAGGGGTGTAGTCGTGGTGCTGCACGACATTACCGACATTCGCCGCCTGGAGAAGATGCGCAGTGAATTCGTGGCTAACGTATCGCATGAGCTACGCACGCCGATTACCTCGATCAAGGGCTTTACAGAGACCTTGCTTGAAGGGGCGATGCAGGACGAGGAAACATGTCGCAATTTCCTGCAAATCATCTCGGATGAGAGCGAGCGACTCTACCGGATGATCCGCGATATTTTGGACCTGTCCAAAATCGAGCAGAAGCGAATCCCGTTGCATCTGAGTAAGGTTCACTTGCAGGATTTAATCAGTTCGGCAGTTGCCATCATGCATGACCAGGCACAGCGCAAGGAATTGACGATCACGCTCCCTTCACCGAAGCCAGATATTTGGCTCATGACGGATAAAGATTGCTTGCAGCAGATCATCTTGAATCTGTTGACGAATGCGATCGCCTATACGTCAGAAGGTGGAAAAATCAACGTCAAGACACAGGCAGACAGCGAAAACATCACCATTCAAGTGATGGATACCGGGATCGGCATTCCAGAAAAGGAACTCACGCGTATCTTTGAGCGGTTTTATCGTGTAGACAAGGCGCGTAGCCGTGATTCAGGTGGAACAGGTTTGGGCCTCGCAATTGTGAAGCATCTCGTGGAAAATTTGCACGGACATATCAGTGTGGAGAGCAAGGAAGGAAGAGGGACAACCTTCACAGTTACACTTCCCCTTACCTAAAAAAGCTACTGCAAAAACATTTACACAAACAAAATAGTAGCTTTACTTCTACAATACAATCGCCTTGTACCATTTGACATGTCAGACACTAGAAGGGGGAAAAGGGAAATGTCACGGCACGCTTTTGAAGAACAGCAGGATGTACTGCACCGCAAGCTCATGACGATGGGCACATTGGTGGAAGAAGCTATTCATAAATCCATTAAGAGTCTGGTTGAGCGAGATGCTGAACTGGCTGAACAGGTTATCGCAAGCGATCCTGTGATCAATGAGTTGGAGCAAGAAATACAGAGCGATTGCTTCCGTCTCATTGCATTGCAGCAGCCAGTCGGAGGTGACTTGCGACGCTTGGGAACCATGTTGAAGCTGGTGACGGATTTGGAGCGAATGGGTGATCATGCCGTTTCCATTGCCAAGACGACCCGACGCTTGATGGCGGACCCGTACGTGAAACCCCTCATCGATATTCCGATGATGGCTGATCACGTCAAGGCTATGGTGCGCGATTGCTTAAATGCGTATATTGCACGCAACAAAGAAGCGGCAGAAGAAATTGCGGCACGCGACGACATTGTTGATAAACTGTACTCCACGATTTTCCATGATCTGATTGAATTGATGACGAAAAACAGTCAGGCCATTTCGCAAGGAACGCATTTGCTCTTGGTCGCGCAATATTTGGAACGGATTGCCGATCATGTTACGAACATCTGCGAATGGATTATCTATATGTCTACTGGTAAAATGACGGATTTGAATAAATAATACCCGAATGACAAAAAGCCGCTGCGAGCTATGAATAATAGCTTGCAGCGGTTTTTCCATACGCGGTCGCTCATCCATGAGAAAACCTCGATAGAGTTTTTCATATCGTTGTAGACAGACGCCTATTTCTCTTGTTGTGCATACAATACATCGTTTCAACCGCAGCGAGAAGATGCACAGGAGGGAAAAGCAATGACGAAAAAAGTGCGCCATATATATGCGGCAGGGAATACTGCGCGAGGATACAAGACTTTTTATGACTCCGTATTGGAAGGCTTGGAGCGCGTTTATATTTTGACAGGGACAGTGGAAGGAATTACATCGCCACTGATCGAGTCGATTGGAAATCAAATGGCACGAAAAACAGATGAAGTGGAATGGATTCATTCCCCTTTTGTGAACGGACAGTTTGATGGTGTCATTTTTCCCCGTTATAAAGTAGCGATCATGGACGGAAGTTATCCGCGCTTGTGGAGACCGGCTTCCCCTGGCGTAACTGAAATTCAGATCAATTTGCAGGCGATGGTAGACGTTGATCAGCTCGTGGATGACAAAGACCGGATCGCCTTCTGGTACGAAGAGATTTTTAATAAGAGTGAAGAGGCTTATCAAGCTTTTGGCGAAGCACTGCGCATCCATGATGAGTGGGAAGCCCCTTACATTGAAAACCTGGACAGAGAAGAAGCCAATCGTGTCACGGAAGAAGTCATCGGGCTATTCTTCAGGGATGAGCAGCTAGAGAAGAAAGCAAAAGTTCGGCGTATGTACTTGGGAGCTGCCACTCCACAGGGACCAGTCGATCATATCATGAAGCTGACAGACCAATTGGAGAAGCGCTATTTCATCAAGGGCAGACCAGGCTCTGGCAAGTCAACCATGCTGAAAAAGCTGGTGAAGGAAGCCCAGACACGTGGCTTTGATGTGGAAGTGTACCACTGTGGTTTGGACCCGCACAGCCTCGATATGGTGATTGTACCTGAGAAGAGCCTCGCGATTTTTGACAGTACGGCTCCGCATGAGTATTTTCCTAGCAAAGATACGGATGAGGTCATTGATATGTACGAACGTGCGATTACCCCAGGAACCGATGAGAAATACGAAGAAGAATTATTGGATATTAAGGTAAGATATACCCAAAAAATCAAAGAGGCCACAGCCAATCTAGTGGCAGCCAAGGATCTGCGTGACCAGTTAAACACCACGTACCAGGAAGCAGTTGACCAACAGCGTTTAAAGGCTGTTTCGCAAGCTCTCGTAAGCAGACTAACAAAGATGAGCTAATGGCATTTAGATCGCAGAATGAAACCTGTTCGACTGCTCATACTACAATAACGGAAGATGATCGTTGTTGGAGAATGGAGGTGAGCAGCCGGATGGGTTTTGCTATGACGTTGGCTCTGTTACTGTTAATCAATCCCCTCGACCCAACGAATTTTTTGCAGATAGAGATGGATGACAAGACGGTAGCTATTCTCAATCGGGCTGATTATTCTCTTCCCTTTGATGGCGTTCCTTTGGTTGATGAAAGCAAGCTTGTACGAATGGTGGAAGAGTTGGCGAAAAAAGCGCACATCGAGCCCATCAATGCGACGATTAATAACGCTGGGGCCATCGTTCCGGAAACCAAGGGAAGAAGGTTAGATGACGCGGTATTTCGCGAACGTTTTTACGATTATTTTTACGGTACGGGAGCCGCAAGCATGAATGTCAGCTACAAAGAGGTATTCCCGAAGGTAGACAAGACGCTCATGAGTCAGGTTCGGAAAAAAAGGATCGGACAATATGCGACCTATTTCAATGCAGGCAACCGGAACCGAGTACACAACATCAAGCTCGCCTCGCAGGCGATTAACAATTACGTGGTATTGCCAGGAGAAATTTTTTCTTTTAATAAGGTAGTGGGCCAGCGTACGAAAGAAAAAGGGTATTTGCAGGCGCCTATTATTGTTAGAGGAGAGCTGTCGGAAGGCATCGGGGGAGGAATCTGCCAAGTATCGTCTACTTTGTTCAATGCGGTAGACCAGGCAGGTTTGCACATTATGCAGCGCTATTCTCACAGCCGAAACGTAGCGTACGTACCTCCAGGCCGGGATGCGACCGTGAGCTGGTACGGCCCTGATTTTGTGTTTCAAAACAAATACGCCTATCCGGTCTTGATCCGGGCGATCGCGAGCAATGGCAGCATGTACGTGACAGTTCACTCCTTTCCAGAAATTGAGCATGAGCCACGAAATGTACCAAGCGTACGCCGCACGACCCCTGAGGAAGCACCTGATGCACCATCTATTTTGAATGGAAACGGACCGACAATCCCTTAGAGATGAAAGGGGGTGTCGGTCTTTTTACGTCTTGGGTACGAGGCTGCGGTGGGGAGAAGAATATTTCCAGTCTAGGCTCAGTGCTCCGTCCTACTGAGGGTCAAGACTGTCCGCTCCGAAGGGATTTGCGGGGAAACGCAAAAGTGGTAGCCGCTTCGACGTAGGGGCACGTTGCGTTTCTTTTGCCCGCAAATCCCTTCTCCGCTTGGTAGGACTCCACAAGTCGCTACGTCTGGAAATATTCTTCTCTAGCGTAACTGAATAGGTTCTTCATTCTTTCCCTTCTTTAAAAAACGATCAACTCTGAAATCTCGTAGAGGAAACAGGAGAAAAAAGCGAAGATCTTTGGTACACCGACCGAGACGGAATGCAAAAAGCGAAACACGTCCTTAAGCGTCCACCTCTGAAAATGCATCCTGAAAGGGCCACTTTGGACGCGGTTTCGCTTTTTGCATGGAGCCGGGCAGTGAATCCCCCAGCGGGTGGGACAAGAAGCTGAGCGTTTTCTCCTGTTTCCTCCCCACCACTACAGCAACGTACCAAGATTTTTTCCATCCCAAAAAGAAATCTCTGAAACTAGCATGAAAACAGAAGGACCACTCATAGATATAGAAGAGAAAGAAGAGGAAAGGGTGACTGCCTGGATGAGATTGGTGCACAATAGTCTTCTGTTTCTTGCTGGAGTAGTCCTCTATTCACTGGGTGGTCTTGCTTTTCCAGACGGTGGGGCCTGGTATGATTCCCTTGCCAAGCCCAATGGAACACCGCCAATCTACTTGTTTCGTATCATCTGGCTGATTTTATACGCACTCATAGCATGGTCGTTTCTGATCTTGATTCGAACGAAGCAGATAGACCGCGAGCTTTTGCTTCTATATGGAATCAATTGGTTTTTTCATCAACTTTTTTTCGTGTTGTTTATCGGTTATCAACTGCTCGTGTTGGCTGCGCTGGATACCATTCTGGTGATGTATTCGACATGGGTACTCATTCGCGCCATTCGTCCCCACCACAAAATCGCATCCTCGCTGCTCATTCCCTCTTTCATGTGGAGCGTGTTTGTGATGTGTCTCGCCATTGGCTTTTGCCTGCTCAACCTGTGAGCACAATAGCAATTACAGACCCTCGACGAGTCGGCTGGCTCGTGATGTCGCTTCTCTCTTTATTTCCTCCCAATGGAGGGTTTGGAATTGGCGCTGATGCATCAAAATTTCTCCGTTCACAATGGTTGTATCCACATCGGCTCCCGTCGCGCTGTATGCGAGTAAGGCAGGTATGTCATGGACAGGCTGCAGGTGCGGTTTATCCAGATCGATCAGGATGAGATCAGCTCTTTTCCCAGCTTCCAGAGTTCCGACTTCGTGATCGATCGCAAGCAGTTTTGCACTTTCGATGGTAGCCATGCGCAAGGCTGCTTCGGCAGGCAGTACCGTCGGATCGCCGTGCTTGAGCTTTTGCATCCAAGTTGCGGCTTTGATCTCGGCAAACATATCGAGAGTCGTAGCACTGCCAGCACCATCTGTTCCCATCCCGACAGTGACCCCAGCCTCGATCAGCTCTTTGACAGGGGAGATGCCGCAGCCGAGCTTCAAATTGCTGACAGGATTATGTGCGACGCCGCCTCTCATCCCGCGAAGAAGTTTGACATCGGATTCATTCAAATGAACAGCATGCGCGAGCGAGACGTGCGTATCGTGAAACATGCCCAGTTCATGCAAATACTCCGTGGGAGTCTGATTGTACTTGGCCCGGATTTTCTCTCCTTCCTCAATCGTTTCAGCCAGATGGATGTGGAGCGGGATCTGGCGCTCGCGGGCAAGCTCGATGACTCCTTGCAAAGGCTTCGGCGGGCACGTATAAGGAGCGTGTGGACCGAGCATCGTTGTGATTCTGCCATCGCCAGCCCCCGTCCAGTTGTCGAGGAGGTCTAATGCTTCGGCCATTCGTCGTCCACCGTCATCCTCGAAAAAGACCATGCCCCGAGTCAAGGAAGCGCGTATCCCGGAATCAAGTACCGCTTGGGCAACAGCATCCATATGCACGTACATATCGGCAAAAGCGGTCGTGCCAGAAGCGATCATTTCTGCGATCCCCAGTGTCGTTCCCCAGTAGACATCTTCTCTTGTCATCCGAGCTTCAGCCGGGAGCATCTTTTTGTCCAACCAATCCATCAGCTTGAGGTCATCGGAAAAAGCACGCAGCAAGGACATGCTGGCATGGTTGTGCGCGTTGATGAGACCGGGCATCGCTACCTTATTTTTAGCCAGTATGACACGGTCTGCTTCCTCCTCAAGGGATGGTCCGATTTTGGTGATTCGACCATCCACAATCCAAATATCCCCAAGAAATGGCTTCTCTCCCTCAGCCATCGTCAATATCATGCAGTCTTTAATCAGTAACGTTTTCATGGGAAAATCCTCCTTTTTATTCCTGTTAGCGATGCAAGCGTAAAGCTTGACGCCGCGAGAAAGTCAAGGAGGGAATTTTTAGAAAAAGAGAGAACAAATTCAGAAGTGTTGTGCTGAGCTTCGTGATTTTGAAATATTGTTTATTAGATAACAATTGACGAGAGAAATAATGCTACATAAAATGTAGTTAAGATTTGGGGGAAGAAAGCGATGTCACATATGTTAAATGGAGGGCTTGTCAGCCTACAAGCAATCTTGGATCAATTGAAACCTTCGGAGCGAAAAGTCGCTGATTATATCCTGGCTCACCCGGAAGATGTCGTGAAGCTTTCTGTACAAAAACTGGCAGAATTTAGTGGGGTTTCCGAGGCGACGATAATCCGTTTGGCTCGCTCTCTTAATATGAAGGGATATCAGGAGCTAAAGCTGCGCGTCGCGGGAGATTTGACGAAACAGACGGCGATGGGCAGCTATCAGGAGATTATGATGGAGGGTTCAGTTGAATCGATTATGCAAGCGGTCAGCTGGAACAATATTCAATCCATCCAGGATACGCTCTCCGTCTTGTCCAACGAAGAAGTAAAGAAAGCAGTCGACGTGCTGTCGGTAGCCAGGAAGATCGATGTCTACGGCGTTGGTGCATCGGCAGTCATTGCTGACGATATCCGGCAAAAATTTTCGCGGATTAACTTGTGGTGTGAGGCTTATTCGGATTTTCACGCACAATTGACGTCGGCAGTCACTTTAACGGAAAAAGACGTGGTCATCGGCATATCTTATTCAGGACAGACCGAAGACATTATTCAATCGTTGACGGAGGCCAAGCAGCAGGGAGCGACCATCATTACTCTGACCAAATTCGGCCCCTCGCCAGTAGCCGAACTAGCCAACATCCGGCTGTTCACCAGCTCGGTCGAAAAAAGCATTCGCAGTGGAGCCATGGCTTCACGCATTGCTCAATTGAACGTCATCGATATTTTGTTTATTACCATGATCAGCAGGATGCAAGAGCAAGTCATACCCCTGTTGGAAAAATCAAGGCTTGCTGTCAGTCGAACGAAACGCTCATCGACGTAGGAGAAGGGAGGGAAGACATGGACGATCTGGAGCTGCTATTGCAAGGATGGGTGGACAACGGTTTGCTGCCGGGAGCTGCCTTGCGAATCGTACGTGATCGTCGTATCTGGTATGCGTGTGATGTCGGAACGACGAGTATCGCCAAAGACCAGCGGGTGACGCCGGATACCATGTTTGACCTGGCGTCGCTCACCAAAGTGACAGCGACGCTGCCTGCTATCCTCTTGCTCGTGCAGGAGGGAGTGGTAGCGCTAGATGATCAGATTGGTCGATTTTTTCCCGATTGTCCCGCTGATAAAAAGCGGATCACGCTCGCGCAGCTGCTTGCGCATACTTCAGGAATGCCGGCAGATTTGGCAGAGAGAAGGCGCGATAGCGAGATCGATTTGCCAGAGTTGTTGTATGCGCAAGAATTGATTCACGAGCCAGGGGCCCAGGTAGTTTACAGTGATTTGGGCATGATCTGGTTGGGCCTCGTTATCGAGCAAGTAACCGGAGAGCGCTTGGACCAGTTTGTTACTCGCCGCATCTTCACCCCATTGGGCATGGCACATACCGTCTACTGTCCGAATCAGCTGATTTATCGGAATATTGCGTCTTCTGAATATTGTAGCCTCACCAACGCCTACATTACAGGCGAGGTTCATGATGAGAAAGCATTTGCGATGGGAGGGGTCGCCGGACATGCTGGACTATTTTCAACGGCTGACGATTTGTGCCGATACGCGATGAGCTGGTTGTACCAAGATCCTCGAATACTTGCGAGCGAATGGTACGAACTGGCGATTCGCAATCATACAGAACAAGCAGGGGGGAGTAGAGGGTATGGCTGGGAGCTCAATCAAGCGTCCACCACCTTGAGCTGTGGAAACGGCTTGCATCGTAAGAGCTTCGGGCATACGGGCTTTACTGGAACCAGTATGTGGATCGACCCGGAGCAACAGTTTGCTGTCATCTTTCTCACTAACGCCGTTCATCTAGGCCGCAATCATCAGCTTCGGCAATTACGACCGATTTTGCACGATGCTGTTACGGCCCAGCTTTTGCAGACCTAAGGGAAGAAAAAGGGAGGGTTTCGCATGAAGCAATTTCGTTTTCGCTATGTAGCTTCAATCGTGTTGGCTGCGGTTATGGTAGTGACAGGATGTAGCAGTGGAGGAACCGAAACACCGTCTGGCGGCAGGCAGGGTGGAGGACAGCAGGTAACACTCTCGATGCATAGCTGGCGTGTAGAAGACACAGAGGGCTACAAAGCCATCATCAAGGCTTTTGAGGCAGACAATCCGAATATCAAGATCGACTTCAAACCATTTAAAGCAACGGAGTACAATACCATCCTAAACACGGCGCTCCAAAGCGACAGTGGTCCAGATATTTTGCAGCTGCGTCCCTATGCTCCGGGGATTACCCTGGCTGAAGCTGGACATCTGGAGCCTCTCGACAATGTGCCAGGCCTATCTACCATACCAAAAGACGTTCTCGCAGCGGCTACAGGTAAAGATGGTAAAGTCTACGGTGTCCCACTATCCCTGAACTCCACGCAATTTTACTACAACAAGAAAATCTTCGAGCAAAACGGACTCCAGGCACCGAAAAGCTGGGATGAGTTGATCGCGACAGCCAAAACATTGAAAGAGAAAGGAATCGTCCCGATCTCTTTCGGAGCAAAGGAAGGCTGGCTTCTCTCTCTCAGTCATGGTGTGATTGCTCCAGCTAGCTACAGCGGAACGGACTATCTCGACAAGCTGCTAAAAGGAGAAAGTGACCTGAAAAGCGCCGAGTTCCTCCAATCCGTGCAGCGTATGCAAGAACTTATCCCTTATTTCCCGGAAAATTATGTAGGTCTCGAATTGAATGATATGCGGACGTTGTTCGCCACGGAAAAAGCAGCGATGTTCATCAATGGCAGCTTTGAATTGGAAGGCATCAAAAAGCTCAACCCCGATTTGCCACTTGATTTCTTCCCGATGCCAACCGATGACGGAAAACAAGTCCTGACAACCTGGGTCGATGGTTCCTATGCCGTCAATGCCAAGTCCAAACACAAAGCAGAGGCATTGAAGTTCATGGAATTCATGGCGACGAAAAAGTTCGGGGAGCTATTCGCGAATCAGTTCAAACGAATCAGCGCGGTGCCAGGTGTATCGACGGACGATCCGTTGGTAAACAAGATGGCAGAGCTGTCCCAATCAAGCGCCACACCTTATTTGATGGTCGTCAACTTCGCGGAAGGAAAACCAACCACGAAGCAAACATTGGAAAACGCCCTCCAAGGCATGTATTTAGGCAAGCTCACCCCTGAACAAGTCGTAGAAGAAGTACAAAAGTCGGCGGCTACCTGGTTTCCTCCCTTTAAAAAGTAGAAAATAGCAGACGGAAAAAGGGGAGTGGACCCGAGGTGGTTCACTCCTGGCTTCCAAACAGGCCGCGATGATTTTCGTAAGAAAGGGGTGGGTATCATCGAGAGACAGACGGTAAACAGGAAAAGCATTCGAACAAAGGGGCAAGTGCGCTGGATGATTCACTTGTTTCCGCTGCCCGCGCTTGTTATTTATACGTTGTTTGTCGTGTACCCGATCTTTTCGGCATTCTTATACAGCTTGTACGATTGGAATGGCATCAAACGCGGGGTTTTTGTCGGACTGCAAAATTTCATAACGCTGCTTACGGTAGAGCCCTTCAACGAAATGTTCTGGAATGCTTTTCGTCATAACGTCTTCTACTTTGTGATCGAAATGATTGTGCAAAATGGAATCGCTTTCGGACTGGCTTTTCTCATCTATCGCAAAATACGAGGTTCCGGGTTTCTCAAGATCGCTTATTTCATGCCAAGGCTGTTGTCTGTTATTGTTATTGGGTTTTTATGGAAGTTGATTTTAAATCCGAATTACGGGGCACTCAATACCATTTTAGCAAATATTGGTCTGGGAGAATGGGCCAGACCATGGCTCGGTGACCCGGATACAGCGCTTCTCGCGATTATTTTGATTAACTGCTGGTTTGGCATAGGCTTTGCTATGCTGATCTTTTTGGCGGGACTTCAGTCGATCCCGGAGGATTTGATCGAGGCGGCGAGGTTGGATGGGGCAACAGGCTGGCGGATGCTGTGGAAAATGATTTTGCCACTGTGCATGCCAGCAATCACGATTATGACGATATTTACATTCATTCAGGCGTTTGAAGCGTTCGAGCTCGTCTACGCCATGCAAGGCTCGATGGGTGAGCCGTTTTATTCGACGGATACGCTGGCTGTATACTTTTATCGCATGGCGTTTAGCAGCGGAGCTGGGGATGTCACACTTGGACTCGGTTCGGCGTTGGCTGTCGTGTTGTTTTTCATCGTCGGATCTGTTTCGGCGCTGTCACTCTATTTGATGAGGAAACGAGAAGTCCAACACTAGTTGCGTGTTCCTGAGTGGAAAGGAGGATGCGATGTGAAGATGACTGTGGGTGGGAGAGCTGTATCTTATGTGCTAGCGTATTTATTTGCGTTAATCGCGCTATATCCGATCGTACTGATGATTTCTTCTTCCTTGAAAACGAATATGGAGATATTTGCGAGTCCGCTCTCCCTTCCGAAGACGTTTAGCCTGGATACGTATAAAAAGCTGTGGGAAGCCGTGCCTTTTGCTGATTTTTTATGGAACAGTGTATTCGTCAGTGCCATGTCTGTCTTGTTGATTACGGTTTTTTCAGCGATGGCGGCCTTTTACTTGTCGCGCTTTTCCTTTAAATGGACAGGGGGGCTATATTTCTTTTTCATTGTTGGCCTGATGATTCCGATCAAGCTGGGGATCGTTCCCTTATTTTTGCTGATGAAGAATCTCGGGCTCTTGAATTCACTGTGGTCGCTGATTCTAATTTATACGGCGAGTGGCATTCCGATCTCTGTTTTTATTTTGACGGGCTTCTTCCGGACCTTGCCGATTGAGCTGGAGGAAGCGGCGCGGATCGATGGGTGCAGCCATTTTCAGGTGTTTTGGCGCGTGCTACTGCCGCTGATTCGTCCGGCCTTGGCTACGGTGATCATTATTAATTTCATCCATGCGTGGAACGACTTTTTCTTCCCGTTGATTTTCATTCAAGAGGAAGCGATCAAGACGATTCCGGTAGGCATGATGGTGTTGTTTGGAGAATATGAAACGGATTGGAGCCTGCTGTTTGCTGGGCTCACGTTGTCTGCCTTACCGATGATCGTCGTGTTTTTGATGGCATCGAGGCAGTTTATGGAGGGGTTGACGGCAGGTGCAGTCAAGTAATGGGGAAAAGTGGTTTGTCGGGATCGATGGAGGTGGAAGTAGGACAAGGGCAGCGATCTGCAATGAGGCGGGGCAGGTACAGGCAATTGTAGTGGGGGAATCATCAAATCCGCTCTCCAGGAGCTGGGGGGATGTGGAATCTACCCTGCGCCAACTCATTGATGCTGTGAGGATAAAGGCAGGTGCCAAAGAAGAGGAAGTAGCCGGTCTGTTTATCGGGCTTGGCGGTGCAGATCGTCCGCAAATCAAGGAAAGAATTCAGCATGCCTTTGCCGATGAGTGGGGAGAACGGCTGTTGATTGATAACGATGTCGTCGCAGCTCTTTACGCGGGGACATGGGGGCAGCCAGGCGTCGTTCTCCTTGCCGGTACCGGCTCGATTGCCTGTGCCTTTTCAAAAGAGGGGGCGCGGCACCGTGTAGGCGGATGGGGGTATCTGGTAGGAGACGAGGGCAGCGGGTTTGATTTGGGCAAAAAAGCGGCAATCGCCGTATTGCGCGAATACGATGGGCGCGGTGAATCGACAGTACTGACGCGACTGTTTATGGACCACTATGGCGTAGTACGTCCTGATGAGCTGATCAACCTGATCTACGGGGGAAGCAATCCGCGAATGGAGCTGGCAAAAACGAGTCAGCTCGTGGAACAAGCCGCAACACTAGGCGATCCGGTGGCGAATGTGTTGATCATGCAAGCAGTGGAGGATTTGCTAGAATTGGCCGATGCGTGCTTAAAAAAGGTCCAGGAGCCTATACCGGTCGTTTTGGCGGGAGGATTGTTAACTGCCGGTACAATCCTTCAGGAACAACTGGTTGCGAGAGCTTCGTTTCAAACGATCCTTCCCGCAGTATCACCTGTTGTCGGAGCACTGGTCGCGGCAGTTACAAGGCTGGGCTTGGCTGTTGACGAAAAAATGGCAGAGCAACTGCGTGTCAGCGCAGCGGTACTGGAAAAATTGCACATTTAAATTTTTCGGGGGATGGAAACAACAGAGCGAATAGGGTAAAATTGGGTGAGAATAGGATTTGAGAACGTTGTAGGCTATTTCCGTAATTTGGAGTAGCCGTTTTCTCGTCCCAGGAGGGAGGGGCACGATGAAAAACTTATTGGACAGTGGATGGAGAAGTGGTCATCTCTATCGTTCCTTCTTTGATCAAATGATTCAGGCCACTTTTCTGCTCGATCAATTTGGTAGAGTTTTTAAAGGCAATCCTGCCTGCCAAGTGTTGAATGGCTACTCCGTAGAAGAATGGGAAGGGTCTTCATTTTGGAAGCTGGCTGTTTCGGAAGAACAGGAAATGGTACGCCTTCAAACGCAGTTTGCGATGAATGGCGATCCGAGACCTTTTTACACCGCTTTTCGTCATAAGGATGGGACAAGTATTCCCGTGTATATTACATATGGAACCTTTTGGGAGGAAGGCACGTCTATTGGGTATTATTCAATGGTGCAGAAGCTTCCAGCCTCGTTTGGGAACAGCTATGGCTCCAAACAGTGCAGAGTATTGGATATTTCCGGTGAAGGTGCGTTCATCTACCATGCTGGGGAGCTTCAATACGTCAACCAAGCAGGAATGGAACTAGTTGGGGCTTCCGGCTTGGACGAGCTGTTATGGTATCCTTTTCAGTCGTTTTTCCATCCCCGTGATGTACCGAAGATCAAGGGACTCCTCCGCATTTTGGAAGAAGGGGAAACGGCCACGCCGATTGAAGTCGAGCTGATCCGCTTGGATGGCACTCGGACGGAGGTAGAAGTTTGTGGAACATCCGTGCCGATGCAGGACAAGCCCTCCATGTACATACTGATCCGAGATATCACAGAACGCAAACGGGCGCAAGAATTTTTGCAAAACTCGGAAAAACTTGCGCTAGTCGGGCAATTGGCGGCAGGGATTGCACATGAGATACGCAATCCGCTTACCTCGCTAAAAGGCTTTGTGCAATTAATGCAAAAGGATGGCATGAGAAAGCCAGAATACTTCTCGATCATGAGCTCGGAATTGGCGCGAATCGAGATGATTGTCACGGAGCTGTTGGTCTTGGCGAAGCCGCATACGGCTGTGTTTGAAGCCCGCGATCTGTCCAACCTGATCACGCATGTGGTGACGCTCTTGGAGACGGAGGCGATTTTGAAAAAGGTCATGATTCAGGTCGTTTTCGAATCGGAAGTCCCCTTGATCCATTGCGATGAGAATCAGTTGAAGCAAGCCTTCATTAACTTTTTGAAAAATGGAATCGAAGCGACCTCAGGGAATGGAGAAATTGTCATTCGACTGCGGTGTGAAGATGATCGAGTCGTCATTCGGTTTGAAGATAATGGAGTGGGTATCCCGGCTCATCAGATTGCGAGATTGGGAGAGGCTTTTTTCACGACGAAGGAAACGGGGACGGGCCTGGGATTGATGGTGAGCCGCAAAATCATTGAGAACCATCGAGGGACTCTGCGATTGATAAGCACCCCAGGTAACGGAACGGCAGTCGAGGTATGCTTGCCAATCAGCAGCTAGGAGGACGACTGGATGAACAAAAATACGGTACTGACAGCAGGCTTCGCCCAAATTCCTAAGGGAACTACCTTGTACGAGGTTTCTACCATGGTTGGCTGCGTACTCATCATTGATGTAGACGCCGAAGTGATTTGCGACGCCAGCTTTACCTTTGTCATGGACAAGACGAGCGAGTTTTTGGTTAGCTTGCTTGTAGGCAAGACAGTTGCAGATGGCATGCAGGAGATCACAAAGGCGATCCAAGAACGTTTTTTAGCACCTGGTCAGGGAGCTGTCTTGCAAGCCATCCGTGCAGCTATTGAGCGATATCATGAAAAAAAAGCGTAAAGCTACCCAATAGCCGGAGGGTTGAATATGCATGAGAAGCACGACGTTAGAGAAGCGTATGCAAGACAGTTGTTGGAGCGTTATAGCCAATGGCTCGGAAACATAGAAGAAGTCGAGCTTGGCGAGGTCGAAGCGTTATCTCGTGAGGTAGACAGCATACTGTCGGAGCAGGACAGTGTCTTGCATGCAGAACTGCTGAAGCAGATTGTGGAGCTGCGAAATAAGGTAACCGAAATGATGTGGATCTCCGAGCACATGAAGATTTTACATGACCTCAGCCACATTTTTGCGAAAACGTTTGAGGAAAGCAAAATTTTGTGGAAAGCATTTGAGCTGGTCTCGCGCGTGATGCGTGCAGATGCTTTCTTTATTGCCATTTATGATGAAGGCGACAGTGAGATCAAAATTCCGATCAGCATCGATAATGGGGTCAATTACGGTCCGCTCACGATTCCCTATGGGCAAGCGATGGTGTCCAAAGTGATCGATACAAGAGAAACAATCCACATCAAGACGATGAAGAACGAGCCAAGCGAGCCAGAAATGATCCGCTGGGGAAGTCCGGAAATTGATACGAATACATGCATTTTCGTTCCACTCATGCTGGGGAATCAGATCAAGGGCGTTATTTCTGCCCAGTCTTATCGCGAATTCGCCTATAAAAAAGAGCATGAGGAACTACTGAAAATCATTGGTTTTCAGGTAGCAAGTGCTATCGAAACGGCGCGTTTGTATGAGCGAATGTACCAGATGTCGTTTCAGGATGAGCTGACAGGGATTGCGAACTATCGTGCGTTCCATCGTGATTTGGAAAAGCTACTGAGTGAAGAGGATACGTCTGTCTCTTTGATCATGCTGGATTCAGACAGCTTAAAAGCGGTGAACGATCATTATGGTCATCATGCAGGGGACGCACTGATTAAGCAAATTGCCGAAGCGATGAAAGAAGTGTCGGGACCAGAGGATACTGCGTATCGTTATGCGGGAGACGAGTTCATGCTGCTCTGCCCAGGATCATCTATGGAGATGGCGGAGGAAAAAGCGCATGCCATTCGAGAGTATTTGCGCTTGCGCCCCTTAACACAGGACGATTGCTGCATCTTGATTGCGGTCAGTGTTGGCATCGCGCGCTTCCCTAAAGACGCAAACACGGCAGATGGCTTGAAGCGGGCAGCAGATGAGGCACTGTACCGCTCCAAGCGCAAAGGAAAAAACTGTACGACCGTGTATGCAGCCGGCTAAGCTTTCTGCCAACGCATGGCGAATAGAAACGTCAAAATTGGCGAGATCCACAGGTAGATGACATAAGGCAAGTATTCCAGTGTGGATACATGCAAGGTAGCGGTAAAGAATGCACCACTTACCCCCCATGGAATGAGTGGGTTGACGAGTGTCCCGCAGTCTTCTAGAGTACGAGACAGTCGTCTGCCCGCCATTCCGCGCGCTTCGAATGCTTCACGAAACATCTGTCCAGGGAGCAGGATGGACAAGTATTGTTCTCCTGTCAGCAGATTCACGAGAATAGAAGAAGATCCGGCAAGACCGACCATCTGAGAGTCTCGTTTGATTCGATTGATGAATCCGGAAAAGAGAGAATGAAACACACCGCTGTATTGCAGGATGCCACCTAAAGACAAGGCAATCAAAATCAAGGCGAGGGACCAGGTCATCGACAACAGTCCACCGCGGTCCACAATTGATGCAACGGCTTCATTGGCGATATTGCTGACGAAGCCTTTTTGCATGACAGTCATCCATTCGACTGGAGAGGTAACTCCTTCCGAAAGAGCAGCTGTGACAATCCCGCTCAAAATCCCGAATACCAATGTAGGCAAAATCGGTTTTCGCAGCGCTGAGCATAACAGGACGACGAATGCTGGCAGCAGCGATAAAAGGCCAAGTGAGAAGTTTTGTTCCAAAGCAAGCTGGATTTCTTGAATGGCGTCTAGATTAACACTAGCACTTTGTCCTTGAAATCCGAAGAAAACCGCGGTAATGACAAGGGCAGGAACGGCAGTGCGTGACATGAACTTGACGTGCTCCGACAAGGAAACGCCTGCAATGGCTGCTGCAAAGTTGGTCGTGTCGGAGAGAGGCGACATTTTATCCCCGAAGCATGCTCCACAAATAATGGCTCCAGCTGTAATCAAGGGATCAAGTCCGAGTGCAGTCGAGACCCCCATCATAGCGACCCCTACCGTACTAATTGTGGTAAAAGAGCTTCCTGTTACGGAAGAAACGATTACCGTCAGAAATAGGGCGGAGAGTGTGAAGTACTCCGGTGAGATGATCGAAATGCCGAGGTGCAGAATCATCGGAACGGTTCCACTCATCATCCAAACCCCGATTAAAATTCCGATTAAAGAAAGAATCAGCATGGGGGCGATCGCAGTTTGAATTCCTTTGATCAAGCCCTCCTCCATTTGCTTCCACGGAACGCCGAACAGGAAGAGAAGAGTGGAAGCTCCAATGGTTGCGAGGAAGAGCGGCATATGCGGCTCAACTTTGCCCCAGAAAAGGGCGGGAAACAAGATTCCGAATACGGTGACAAGCACCCAAATACTTTGCGAAAAAGATAATGGCTTGTTCATAATGGCAACTCCTTGTTAAATCAGGCTGAAGCAGTGAGAAGGTACATTTTTACTTTCGTACTTTTGTGCTTTCTTGCTTCTTTGCTTTTGTGCGTTCAAGTGTTAGTGGTACTTTATCCTGAATTACTTGTTTCGTCAACGAAATCGGGTGAATTCGGAATCGTAAAATAATTCAGGGCAGAGGGGCGGACTTTTTAGTACGCCTTTTTATAATAAGACCTTATTTAGATTAATTATAAAAAGATATTGACTTTCAAATTATATCAAGTACAATGATAATTGTTCCTAGTTGATAATAATTATAATTTGATAATAAGGAAAGGGGGAGCGTTCATGTATGATGTCATCATCATCGGCGGAGGACCAGCTGGTGCTTCCGCTGCCATTTATACAGCTCGTGGAAATCTAAAGACGCTCGTCATCGATAAGGCACCCGGAACTGGGGCGCTTGCCCTGACACATAAAATCGCCAACTACCCAGGGGTAGAAGGCGAGATGACTGGGAAGGAACTATTGGATAAAATGCGCAGACAAGCGGAGGGATTCGGTGCAGAATTCATCCAGACAACGATTTCTGCGGTAGATGTAGAGGATGAGGAAAAAAGCGTCTTCACGGCTCATGGTACTTTCGAAGCGAAGGCCGTGATCATAGCGACTGGTTCCAAAGGACGTAACCGTATGCTTCCAGGAGAAGAGCAATTGCTCGGACGCGGAGTGAGCACTTGCGCAACATGCGACGGAGCTTTTTATGAAGGCAAGCATGTTGCGGTCATCGGTGATACGGAGGAAGCTTTGGAAGAAGCGCATGCACTGACCAAATTTACGGACAAAATCACTTTCTTGGTGCCGCGCGTTGATCTTCAAGGGGTAGAAGGACTACCTGAGCTGCCGAACACGGAAATGCGTTTCCGTACGCGCCCATTGGAAATCGTTGGCGAGAAGGCGGTCGAAGGGTTGCGTATTCGCACGGCAGAAGGAGCAGAAGAAATGCTGTCCGTAGACGGGGTCTTCGTCTTCCTGTCTGGCAGCAAGCCGGGTACCGATTTCTTGGATGGACAAGTTCCTCTCGATGAGGAAGGATTTATGATTCTAGATGAGTTCATGCAGTCTTCTGTTCCAGGCGTATTTGGAGCGGGTGAGGTGCGCAAAACACCTGTGAAGCAAGCAGTAGTCGCTGCGGCAGACGGTGCCATTGCAGCTATGGCTGTAGACAAATACATCAACAAGCGTTCCAAAGTTGTCCCTCAATATAAATAGATGAAAAGGAGAGAAACAAACATGGCACAAGCAATCGTATACTCCAGCACGAATTGCAACTTCTGCAAGCAATTAAAGACGTATTTGACAGAACAAAACATTTCTTTCGAAGAGCGAAACATCGATAAAAAAGAAGAGTACTTCCAGGAGCTGAGCCGTTTAGGAATGATGTCTGTTCCCTTGACCGTCATTGGCGAGAAGCAAATTTTGGGCTTCAACCCGACACGTATTAAAAAAGCACTGGCAGCATTGGAAGAGGCTGCGAAGTAATTTTCATCAGACACCATATAAAAGGAGAGATTTATTATGACAACACAGCAAACGATTCAACTACAAGTAGGAAAACCAGCACCTGACTTTAACATGCTCACAACGAAAAACCTCGAGACACTGGAAGAACGTGTGTCGCTGGCTGATTATAAAGGAAAATGGCTGATTTTGTTCTTCTGGCCGTTCGACTTCACATTCGTTTGCCCGACAGAGGTAACTTCGTTTAGTGACAACATGGAAGAGTTCGAAGATTTGGATTGCGAAGTGCTGGGCGTATCCACCGATAGCGTACATACGCACCGGGCATGGATAAAAACACCGCGCGATGAAAATGGTATCGGTGAAGTAAACTTCCCGCTCGCGAGCGACTTTAAAAAAGAGACGGCACGAGCTTATGGTGTCTTGGACGAAGAGACCGGTGCAGCTCACCGTGGTTTGTTCATCATCGATCCAGACGGCATTCTGCGCTACCAAGTGGTAACTGACATGAACGTAGGCCGCAGTGTGGCAGAGACGACTCGTATTTTGCAAGCCCTGCAGGCTGGCGGTCTGTGCCCGGCAAACTGGAAGCCAGGACAGAAGACGTTGTAATCAAAGGAAGAGCATTGCTTCTATAATATAGAAGAGGGACAGTCCCACTCGTCTATTGCAGACGGAGGGATTGTCCTTTTTTATGGAAGGAACACGTGGAGATGGAGCTAACGTTGACGATTCCATTCCTCTAAAAGCAGTTCGTTGTTGATACTCATTCCAGCCGCAGAGCCTAGAGCAGCGGCGGTGATCACCTGGTAGTGTGTAGTTGCTG